>JBILPN010000452.1:0-3664 GCA_044373865.1 Luteolibacter sp.
CGCCCTTGGGATCGGGGACTTTCTCGACTTCCATGCTGAAGTCGATGGCGCTCATGATGCCGGGGCCGAATTTTTCCTCGATGAGGGCTTTGAGCGTGCTGCCATACACATAGATGATTTCCTGAAAGCGGTATTGGAGCGGTTCCTTGGTGACGGTGGCGGCGGCCTCGCCCTTGTTGCAGAAGGCAACGAGTGCGCTGGAAATTTCCGGTCCGAGACCGAGGACTGAGGCGACTTTTTCCGCGGCCTCCGGCGGGAGCGCGTTCTCGCCGAGACAGGCGGAGGTGGTGTAAACTTCGGAAAGTCCGGCGGCTTCGGCCAGCGCGCTCCAGGTGAGGTTTTTGGCGCTCTTGGCTGCGAGGATGGCTTCGGTCATGGGGGTCTTGTTCATGGTATTAGGTGCTGTGTTTTTCGATGATTGGAAGTTTATTTTGTTAGTGAATCGCGAGTGCAAGCCCGCTGTCTTGGTTGCGGGCGGGATGGACGTCGGGCGGGTAGGCGAGGGAGCCGTCCGGGGCGAGCGGGCCGCCGGGAGGCGGGGTGCCGGCGAGCTCGTGGGAACGCTTGACTAGGAAGTCCACGAGGTGGTTACGGATTTTATAGTAGTCCGGGTGGTGGATGATTTCCGCACGGGTGCGGGGGCGCGGGAGGTCAATGACGACGGACTCGGCGATGCGGGCGTTAGGTCCGTTGGTCATGAGGAAAATGCGGTCTGATAGCAGGATGGCTTCGTCGATGTCATGGGTGATCATGAAGACGGTTTTGCGGGATTTTCCCCAGATTTTGACGAGTTCTTCTTGGATGGTGCCGCGGGTGAGGGCGTCGAGCGCGCCGAAGGGTTCGTCCATGAGGAGGAGGCGGGCGTCGATGGCGAAGGCGCGGGCGATGCCGACGCGTTGTTTCATACCGCCGGAGAGTTGGTGGGGTTTGCGGTCGGTGACTTGGTCGAGGCCGACGAGTTTGAGGAAATCTAGCGAGTGCTCGCGGATTTTCTCCTTGGACCATTCCGGCCAGCGGGCGCGGACGGCGATGGTGACGTTCTGGAGGGTGGTGAGCCACGGCAGCAGCGAGTGGCTTTGGAAAACGACGGCTTGCTGGAGCGAGGGCCCGGTGATTTCCTTGCCGTCCATAATCACGCCTCCCTCGGTGGCTTGGTCGAGGCCGGCGAGGATGTTGAGGATGGTGGATTTTCCACAACCGGAATGGCCGAGGCAGCAGACAAACTCACCCTCCTTGAGGCCGAAGTTGATGTTTTCAAAGATGACGGCGGGAGCACCACCACGGGTGGCGGGAGGGAAGCGACGGGTGAGTTTTTCTCCGCTGAGGAAGTAGCTGGGATGGGACATGGGTGAATGCAGTTTTTGTTTGAAGTTATCGTTGCGGCATCACTCCTGATAGCGGACGGCCTTCAGCATGGTGGCGATGGCGGTGTCGAGCAGGAGGCCGACGAGGCCGATGGCGAGGACGGCGACGAGCATGTTGTCGAGGCGGAGGCCGTTCCACTCGTTCCAGACGAGGTAGCCCATGCCGATGCCGCCGATGAGCATTTCCGCAGCGACGATGACGAGCCATGCGATGCCGATGGCGATGCGCATGCCGGTGAAAATGGTGGGGGCGGCGGCGGGAAGAATGACGGTGGCGGCAAGGCGCAGGCGGCTGAACTCAAGGGTGCGGCCGATGTTGATCCAGTCCTTGTTCACCGCAGCCACTCCGAAGGCGGTGTTGATAAGCATCGGCCAGATGGAGCAGATGAAAATGACAAACAGTGAAGATTGTTCGGCATCTTTGATGGTGTAGAGCGCGAGCGGCATCCAGGCGAGGGGAGAGATGGGTTTGAGAATCTGGATGTAAGGCTGGAGGGCTGCATTGAGGAGCGGAGACATGCCGAGGGCGAAGCCGAGTGGCAGGGCAACTGCAATGGCTGCGGCGAAGCCGATGACGACGCGGCGGAGGGAGTGATAGAGCTGGATGCCAATACCTTTGTCATTGGGACCATTGTCATAGAATGGGTCGCGGATGGCTTTCCAAACGCCGCGACCGACTTCGGCGGGGGTGGGGAAGCCGCCAGTTTTGAGGCCGGGCGCGCCCCCGGGAGTGATGCCGAAGGCGGCGAGCCCGCCGGCGTTGTCGAGGTCGGTCTTGGTGAGCTTGAGCCCGGCGAGCTGGCTGACTTGGGCGAAGGTGAGGCCTTGGGTGGCAAAGTAGTCGAGGTCAGACTGGGCGACGCCGTCGGAGAGAAGTTGCGCAAGTTCTCCGCTGCTGAGTGAAACTTGGGCGCCGCTGGTTTCCGGGCGTTGGGTCAGCCCTTGCCACATCATGAGGAAAATGACGAAGAAGATGGCGGAAAGAAGGAATCCCTGGTTGCGGATTTTAGCGGCGGAGTTGGGAGTTGGCATAAATGTGAGATGAGCAGGAATAGAGGGGAGGCGCGGGCGGCGGCGCTTAGGCTGCCGCCGCCCGGCGGAGCGTGGGTTTCTGGGAGGCAGCGACCCTTATTTGGTGGGGAGGGCGAAGCTGTTTACGTAGGCTTCGGCCTCGAGTGGGTTGAAGGAGCGGCCGAAAATATCGTAGGATGGGTAGTCTTCGGTGAGAAGATCAGTCCACTTGATGTCAGGATTTTCAGCGGCCATTTCACGCATGCGTGCGTCAGTCTGGGCGGATAGGAAAATCTGTGAGGCGATGGAGCGGTAGTCAACGTCTTCCTTGATGTAGCCCCAACGTTTCATCTGGGAGAGGACCCAGATGCCCATGGATTGGGAGGGGAATGGCATGAAGGAAATACGATCTGGCACGCGCTTGATGTTGCCGAGGCCGTCGGGATAGGTTCCTGTTAGCACTTGGCGCAAGACCTCGGGTGGCTGGTTGAGGTAGTTGGCGGGTGCCATGGCATCAGCGAAGGCGGTGCGCTGCTCGGGGAGTTCTGCGGTGGCGGTGGCTTCAAGCAGGGCGGTGGTGAGCACCATGAAGGTGTTCGGGTTTTCCTTGATGAACTGCTCGCTAACCGAGAAGACGCAGCAGGGGTGCTGGTTCCAGATTTCCTTGGTGAGCTTGTAGATGAAGCCGACTCCATCGAAGACCGCGCGCTGGCAGAACGGGTCGGGTGAGAGGTAGCCGTCGATGTTTCCTGCGCGCAAGTTCGCGACCATTTCCGGCGGTGGCAAGACGCGGATCTGGATGTCCTTGTCTGGGTCGAGTCCGGCCTCGGCGACGTAGAGGCGGAGCATGAAGTTATGCATGGAATACTCGAAGGGGACGGCGAATTTCATGCCTTTCCACATCTTCGGGTCGAGTTTGTCCTTGTGGGCATTGGAAAGGACGATGGCCTGGCCGTTGGTGTTTACGTTAGAGACAACGCGCCACGGCTGGGTGGTGGAACCCAGGCCCATCGACATGGCGGCGGGCATGGGGAAGAGGAGGTGTGAGCCGTCGTATTCGCCATTGAGACATTTGTCGCGGGCGACGGCCCAGCCGGCGGTTTTGATGAGCTCGACCTCAAGGCCGTATTTCTGATAGAAACCAAGTGCATGTCCGGCGACGAGCGGGGTGGCGCAGGTGATGGGGACGAAACCGATTTTGAGCTTTTTCTTTTCGAGGCTTTTGGCGGCATCGGCGGCCATGGCCTGGAGGTTCTGGAGCGGGAAAAACTGACCGACGACGGCAGCGG
>JBILPN010000453.1:0-3659 GCA_044373865.1 Luteolibacter sp.
CGCCGCCGTGTCTGCTGCCGTCAGAGTGCTGACGGTTTTATTCTTTTGGCCGATCAAAATCGCAAGCAACAAGCTCAACACGAAGAACAGCGAAGCAAGGTAAACCGTGCCCTTCTGGAGCACATTGGTCGTCCGCGCGCCGAACACTTGGTCCGTCACACCCCCACCAAATGCCGCGCCCAATCCCTCTTGTTTCGGACGTTGCATGAGGATTACCAAGGTCATCAACAGGCAGACGACCACGAAGATCACCAGCAAAAGATTGATGCTAATTGAGAGCCAGTTGATAACAGCAAAAGTCATGGGCGGCGGAATATGCGTGCGCCCCCCGCCCTTGTAAAGCGGCGAGTTTCCCGAAATGCAAGGTTGCCCACATCACACTCGACACCGCTCCCCCACCCCCTCCAATCTTTCCGCGATGCGCGGCCACCAGACGAATTCCCACCGCTCCCATCTCATGCGCTTCATGCTCCCACTCGCACTGGCCGCGCTTGGGCTCCTGCTCTGCGCCCTGCTCGTGCCCGCTGAAATCTCTCTGGTGAAGCAACAATTGATCGGATTTCCTGATTCGGACGCCGCCACCCACCAAGCACGTCCCTTCGTTCTCGCCGGTTTGTTCTTCCTGCCCGCACTCGCCGCACTCGCCTACACGCTCAGCGGCACGATGGACCGCTACATGGCACGCGAATTTGGCGGAATTTTTGGCATCTGCCTCGGTGCACTCGTAATGATCTGGCTGCTCATGGACCTGAGCGACAAAATTGGCGATTTCCGCCAGTCGGATCACATTTTCCGCACGATTCTTGAGTTCTATGGCACTCGCTCGCCAGCCATTTTGCTGCTGCTGCTGCCCTACAGCCTGCTCCTCGCCCTCCTCTACTCCCTGGGAAAACTCTCTGGCAGCCGAGAAATCATCGCCATGATCCAAGGCGGCCGCAGCGTGATCCGCATCACTCGACCGCTGCTCGTCGCCGGCGGATTTCTCAGCCTTTTGAGCTTAGGGCTGAACTACCACTGGGCCCCCATCGCGGAGGGCCGCCAAGACGAAATCCTCGCCGAAGCGCAAGGCAAAGCTGCCACTGAGGCGACCCACGTCCTCTACCGCGACCCCTCGAGCCGCCGTCTCTGGATGATCGGCGCCTTCCCTCGCGACTACCACCTCGGCGCTCCCCTCGCCAACGTGGAAATCACCAGCACGCGCGAGGACCACACGCTGGAAACCCGAATTTCCGCGAAAACCGCCACTTGGGACCGCGAGGACCACCGCTGGACTTTCGGCGAGGCGATCGTCGGCACCTACCAACCGAACCAAGCGCCGATTTTTACCCGCCACCCAGGCCCGCTCACCATGGATGCTTGGCCAGAGACCCCATGGCAGCTGATCAAGCCAGGCCTCAGCGCTGCCTACCTCGGCATCCCGGACCTCAAAACCTGGCTCCACGCCAGCCGGAATCACCGGAACTTCACCGAGCCCGCCGCCTATGAAACCCAATGGCATTACCGCTGGGCGCTTCCCTTCGCCTGCCTTGTTACCGTGCTCCTGGCCACTCCGCTGGGCATTCATTTCGCCCGCCGCGGGCCGGGTGGCGGCGTCTTCCTCGCGGTCGTCTTATCCGCCCTGATGCTTCTCCTCAGCAGCATTTCCATCGCACTTGGTGAGGCGGGAACCATCCGCCCCATCTATGCCGCATGGCTTCCCAATCTTGCCTTTGCCCTGCTTGGCATCTACCTCTTCCGCCGCCGCATCACGGGCCAACCCATCTATCGTTCCATCCAGCGACTTTTCGCCAACGACTGAACCACTCTGAAAATTTTTTAAACCATGGCTATTGCTGAATCCTGGCACGTTCGTTCCCGCAGCCGCGAGTGCGCGGCAACTCAACGCGCATTTGTCGATGGCGAGTCGATCATCACCGCACTTTATCCAGACCCGGAATCAAGCGGCTACCTGCGCCGCGATTTTTGCGCGGAGGCATGGAAATCCCAAGCCGACGCGGACGCCGAGACGCCATTTTCCTTCTGGCGCACCACCTACTCCGCTCCCGGCAGCCAGGAATCCGTCAACCCAGTCGAAAAACTCAGCGCTGAGGAAATTCTCCGCCGCCTCGTCGAGGAGGATGAGGACCACACGGAAAACACGCGTTACATCCTCGCCGTCATGCTGGAACGCCAAAAACTCCTTCGGGAAACAGACAGCCAACGCACGCCCACCGGCATCCTCCGCGTCTATGAACATCGCAAAACTGGCGAAGTCTTCATCGTCAAGGACCCAGACATCCCTCTCAGCCAAATCGAAGCCGTCCAAAACGAGGTGTTCCTGCTCCTCGAAAACAACGGCCGCGGCCCCACGGCGGCAGAACCCGCTCCCGAGGCCGAGGCTCCGGCTCCCAGCACCGCTGAAGTTCCAGAAAACTCGGAAACCCCGGAGGAAATTGCTGCGGAACCAACGGACGATTTTGAGAAATCCTAGTCCCCGCCTCGCACAATGCCCGTTTCACGAAGCACGCTGAAAGGCCCGGGTTTTCAGCGCAAACCCGCGGCAATATCCGCCGCCAAGCGATCCAACAAGCGAGACTGCGCCGCGACCATGGCCGCGTAGCCATCTGCCTCGAAGGCCTCGCGATCCACGAAGGTGCGCGTTGCCTTGAGCGTCCGCTCTGGCAGAGCGTAGGCACGCCACGCCGCCTCGATCACCGCGTAGCCATCCTCACCACCATGCAACTGGCGGATCTCCAAACTCACTTGGTAACGCAGCTCGTCATCCCGCTGCCATGGGTAAACTCGCACATTCCCGGTTTTCATTTGCCGCCCGAGATTCGCCGCCGTCACGCGCGCAATGGAGGCAGATAAATCCCCCGCCCAGCGATGATCCTCCGCGACGGCAAGCTCGTTGGCCGCCTTTTGCATCACTAAATTCGACCGGTCCACATACTCGGCAAGCGTGACCGGGCCTACGCCAATCCCCACTCCGCCACCACTCGTCGCAGGTCCTCCAGGCGTCAACATGTAAAATTTCTTGCCGGACTGCACACAGCCAACAAGACACAAAATCGCAAGAAATAGGGAAATTCGCTTCATGATAAAATCTTGGAAATCAACTCAACGCTTCGGCGCCTTCGGCTCGGGATTGCCCGTGGAATCACGCCCGAAAATCAAGGAGCTCGGTTTGTCGTCGATCCCGGTGCTCAAGGCGTTGAGCGAGCGCAAGGTCGCACGCAGCTCGTCCATCGTCCGCAACAAATCCCCTTGCACCGCACCTCCCGGCCCCACGCTCGCCACGGATTTCTCCATGGACAGCAAGGTTTTCCTCAAATCTTCGGGCAATTTCACGAATTCCGAGGAATCCACGATCTTCCGCAAGGAGACGGTCATCTCGCGGACCTCAACCATGCTTTCCCGCGCCTCGTCAGCCACTTTCCCGATTTTCACCAGGGTGTCATCCAGCGGCAAAGCCTGCACCTTGTCCAAAATCGCCGTCAACTTAGCCTCCAATTGCGCCAAGCCGGATGAAATCGTTGGGATCGAGGGATAATCGCCAACTTTTCCCAACTCGTCTGCCAGCGGTTCCTTATAATAATCCAAGTCCACGAACAACGAACCGGTCAGCAAGCTGCCAGTCTTCAAACTCGCACGCAGCCCGCGCCGCACCGCTTCTTCCA
>JBILPN010000032.1:0-12449 GCA_044373865.1 Luteolibacter sp.
TGCCCAACGCGTGCTGGAAGCATCCGTTTCAATCGATGGCGAATGCGTTGCGCAAATCGCCCACGGCCTGTTGGTGCTGCTCGGCGTGGAAGACGGCGACACTCAGGAGGACGTGGACTGGCTCAGCTGCAAAATTGCCAAAATGCGGATTTTCCCCGATGCGGAGGGAAAAATGAACCATTCGCTGATCGATGCCGCAGGAGAAATTATCATCGTCAGCCAATTCACCCTGCACGCCTCGACCAAAAAGGGCAATCGACCGTCTTTTTTAAAATCCGCCGTGACCGCGATTTCCGAGCCGCTCTACCGCGCATTTTGCGAAGCCATCGAGCGGGAAATCGGCAAGCCAGCGGGCCGCGGAATCTTCGGCGCGGACATGAAAGTCGCCCTCATCAATGACGGCCCGGTCACAATCTTCATCGACTCACGTGCAAGAGAATGAGCATTCGCTTGCATCGCCGGAATCGCCTGCCTAGCCTCCCGCCGCCGTGCCGATTAATGCCATTCTAGCCCTTGAAGACGGACGTTGTTTCGAAGGAACAGCCTTCGGAGCCTCCGGAACCACCACTGGAGAAATCTGTTTTAACACCTCCATGACTGGATATCAGGAGGTCATCACTGATCCATCCTACCGGGGACAAATCGTCTCCATGACCTATCCACAAATTGGAAACTACGGGATCAACCCGGAAGACGCCGAATCCAAACAACCGCACATCCGTGCATTTGTCATCGGCGAGCTTTGTGAGGTTCCGTCCAATTGGCGGTCCAGCCAATCGCTCTCCGCGTATCTTGCTGAGCATCAGGTGCTTGGCATCGAGGGGATCGACACCCGCGCGCTCACCAAGCACCTTCGTTCACGCGGTGCCATGCGCGCCTGTGTCAGCACCGAGCTCGACGGCCCCGCTGCCGTCGCCGCGGCCCAAGCCGCACCTTCGATGGCTGGCATGGATTACGTCCAAGAAGTTTCCACCGCCGAGTCCTACGTCTGGACCGATGAATCAGGCGAGTGGGTCTTGCCGAACGCCTCCATCGGGGAAGACGGTCCGCACCGCAGCCTTCCACCCGTCCGCCATCGCATCGTCGCCTATGACTTTGGCTTGAAATACAACATCTTGCGTCGCTTGCGCCAAGCAGGCTTTGAGGTGGAGGTCGTCAATTCACGCACCAGCGCCGCCGAGGTTCTTGCGAAGAATCCTGATGGAGTCTTCCTTTCCAACGGCCCGGGCGATCCAGCCGCGCTCGGTTACATCCACGAGGAAATCCGCTCGCTCATCGGCAAAACCCCGGTGTTCGGCATCTGCCTTGGCAACCAAATCCTCGCCCACGCGTTTGGCGGCAGCACCTTCAAGCTGAAATTTGGCCATCGCGGCGGCAACCAACCCGTCAAGGACTTGCGCACCGGGAAAATCTCAATCACCTCGCAAAATCACGGCTTCGCGGTCGATCCAGATTCGCTACCACCAGAAATTGAAGTCACCCACGTCAATCTCAACGACGGCACGGTCGAAGGCATGCGCCACCGGGAATTTCCGGTTTTCAGTGTCCAATACCACCCCGAAGCCGCCCCCGGGCCGAACGACGCATCCTACTTCTTCGAGGAGTTCGCCGCGCTCATCTCCAGCTCCAAGCACTAATTCCGAAGCTTGCGCCACCGAGCGGCAGCGACGCATCCTCCGATGCTAGGCCTGCCACACGCTCAAGGGCTCGAAACTCCTGCACAGATTTCACCATTTAAAATGAACACCATCATCATCGGTCTCCAGTGGGGAGACGAAGGCAAAGGCAAGATCGTTGACTACCTCACCGAGAGCTCAGACGTTGTGATCCGCGGCCAAGGCGGCAACAACGCCGGCCACACGGTCATCACCAACGGCACCAAATACATCTTGCACCTCCTGCCTTCCGGCATTTTGTGGGACTCCAAAACCAACGTCATTGGCAATGGCGTGGTCATCGACCCTGTCGGCTTGGTGATGGAAATCGAGCGGATCGAAGCCCAAGGCGTGGCGATCACCCCGGAGAAACTTCTGATTTCCGACCGCGCGCATGTGGTTTTGCCAATTCACAAGGAGCTGGATGCCGCACGGGAGGCCGCACTGGGCGAGCAGAAAATCGGCACAACCAAACGCGGAATCGGCCCTGCATACGCCGACAAGGTGAACCGCTGCGGCCTGCGCATCGTGGATTTCCTAGACCGCGAGTTCACCACCCAACAAATCACCCGCCGCGTGGCCGAGGCCAATGAAATCCTCGCGCGCTACGATCTCACCACCTTCGACGCGGAAGCCGTGATTCAGGAGGTTTACGCCGCCTTCGAGCGCCTGCGGCCACACGTTTCCAACACCATCCCCGTGCTTCACGAGGCATGGAAATCCGGGAAAAACCTGTTGTTTGAGGGAGCTCAGGGCACCTTGCTGGACATTGACTTCGGCACCTACCCCTTCGTCACCTCTTCCAACACCACCGCTGGCGGATCCTGCACCGGCACCGGCCTCCCGCCCACCGCCATCCAAGCCGTCATCGGGGTTTGCAAAGCCTACACCACGCGCGTTGGCTCCGGCCCCTTCCCCACGGGCGACGAAGGCCTATCAGAATACCTCCATGGCCTGGGTCGCGAGTTTGGAGCCACCACCGGCCGCCCGCGCGGCTGCGGTTGGCTGGATACGGTGCTCCTGCGCTTTGCGTGCATGGTCAACGGTGTGACTGGCCTTGCGGTGACGAATGTCGATGGGCTCGACGAATACGCGACGCTGCAAATTTGCACCAGCTACGACATCGACGGCACGCTGCACAGCCTACCGCCTGCGGACCGGAAAGCTTGGGACCGCGCGGTTCCCGTTTACGAAACGCTCCCAGGCTGGAAGTGCGACACCACGCAATGCAGCGAATTTTCTCAACTCCCAGCCGAGGCCAAAGCCTATCTCTCTCGCTTGGCTGAGTTGTGTGGCGCACCGATCGCTTTCGTCGGCGTCGGCCCAGACCGGAAACAAACGCTTGTTGTCCACGAATGACCCCCGCGCGGCTAGATTTGGAGCCTGCCAGCCCCGCAACTCCGGCACCGGGAGGCCCCACCGCCTACCCGGATATCCCCCGCCACGTCGCCATCATCATGGATGGCAACGGGCGCTGGGCGAAGGAACGCGGGCGGCCGCGTCTAGAAGGTCACCGCGCCGGCGCGGAGTCAGTTCGCGAGGTGATGGAGGCTTGCATCGAAATCGGCGTGGAATATCTTACCCTCTACGCGTTTTCCTCAGAAAATTGGAACCGCCCGGCCTCTGAGGTGAAGGCGCTGATGTCTTTGCTCGACCGCTTTCTCAAGGAAAAGGCCAAGGATCTGGACCGCCAAAATGTCCGGCTCCTCGCGATCGGCCAAATCGACAGACTCCCTGCAAAAACGCGTGATTTGTTGGAACGCATCCAGAAACGCACTGCCAACCACACCGCGCTCACCCTCGTGCTGGCGCTCTCATACGGCGGCCGCGAGGAAATCGTCGCCGCCGCCAAGTCGCTCGCGGAAGACGCAGCCGCAGGAAAAATCGACGCGGCGGCAATCAACCACCAACTTTTTGCCTCCCGCCTCCAAACCGCAAGCATCCCGGACCCAGACCTGCTGGTCCGCACCTCTGGCGAAATGCGCGTGTCCAATTTCCTGCTCTGGCAAATCAGCTACGCGGAGATTGTGATCGTCAAAAAATTCTGGCCGGATTTCCGCAAGCCTGACTTGTTTGAAGCGGTCAATGAATACAAGCGCCGCCATCGCCGCTTCGGCGCGCTCTGATCATCGAGCTGCGTTTTAGAATTTTCAGAGATTGCCAGCGCAGGCGCATCACGTGTAAGCTCATGAGGACGGAGCGAGTATGTGGAAATTTATTCAAGATCACTGGGGCGATGGCATTGAAATTCTGCTGCTCGCTGCGTGCATCTATCAGATCTACAAGGCTTTCCGCGCCACGCGCGGCGCACAGATTCTCGTCGGGCTCGTCACGATTTTGGTAATTCTCACGCTGGTTTCCACGATTTTCCGGCTGGAGGTGATCCAATGGATCATCACGCGCACCGCTGCGATTTTGACCTTCGCACTGCTCGTCATTTTCCAACCAGAATTGCGCAACGGCCTGGCAAGACTGGGAAGCAACCGGCTATTTTCGTTCTCCAACAAACGCCGCCTCGCGTTTCTTGAGCGCTTTGCCGATGCGGTGATCAACCTGTCAAAAAAACGCTACGGCGCGCTTTTCGCAATCCAACAAGGCATCAGTTTGAAAGAGCACCTCGACAGCGGCGTGGTGCTGGATGCACAGTTTTCGCCGGAACTCGCCATGGCCGTCTTTTTCCCAAAGGCCCCGCTGCACGACGGCGGCATGATCATCGCGGACGACCGCGTCGCCGGGGCAGCCTGCGTTTTCCCCGTGACCGAGCGGGAGATGAAGGACCGCTCCACGGGCCTCCGCCACCGCGCCGCCATCGGCCTCACAGAAAGAACCGACTGCATCGCCGTCGTCGTCAGCGAGGAAACCGGCGGCATCTCAATCTGCGAAAACGGAATCCTCCAACGCAACCTCACGGAAAAACAATTCCGCGAAAAAATCGCCGAAATCTTCTTTTCTGGAAAATCCTCACATGAAACTGAACCTGGCTCACAACTGGATCGCAAAGGTCCTCTCCCTCCTGCTGGCGATAGCGATTTGGTTTCTGATTAAGGTCCACCTCGCCACCAACGAGGGCGCTTTCCAGAAGGCTCCCCGGGCACGCATCGTCCCGGAAACCATCCGCTAAGTGCCTCATCCTGAGTAGCTAACCGGCCGCCTGCATGCGCGCGCTCAGAAGCTCGTCTCGCTCACGCTTGACCGTAAAGAACTCAATGGCACGCCGCAAGGTCACCTCCAGTTGCGGAACGTCCCACGGGGTGATCACATACCTGAAGGTGCCCTCCTGATTGACCATCCCGATGATCATGTCGATCTCTGGATAGGACACCGATAAAATTCTCACCAAATCCGGATAGCCATCGACCACCTCAGCAAGAAACTCTGGATCCGCAATCGCCTGACGCGTGATCATCACCGCGATTTCCGGCGTGCCGCGCTGCAGAAGTTCCAGCGCTTGCTCGCTGGATGACGCCGTCAATACCTGAAATTTCTGACAGAAAAGTCGGTTAAAGTAATTCCGCACCGTCGGCTCATCATCCACGATTAGAACGGCGAAGCGCAGGTAGTCATAATAATCAATTTTAGAGTTGTTCATGGGCGTTAGGCTCGGAAAATTCTCGAAAAATAGGTGCTTGGAGACACTTGCACCAGGGGCTAGCCAAAGGCCGCCCCTCTGGTTTAACCCATGCAAGCGATTTCACAGCACGGTGGCTTAGGCCAATTCGGTATCACAAAAAGCCACCGAAGTCCTGCTTAAAATGCACAGAAGATCGAGATTTCGTGAAATTTTTCGTATCCGAATGAATCACCGCGTGGAATTCACCCTGCAAGCTCACGCCGCTTGCGCACCGCCGCCGCCAAATGATCCAGCGTCTCAAGCGTCGAATCCCAGCCAATGCATGCGTCCGTGACGGACTGCCCACGGGTCAGATCGGCCGGATTCGCACACAGCTTCTGATTCCCCTCAACCAGATTGGACTCGATCATCACCGCAGTGATCACCTTGGAACCCTCAGCAATTTGGTGGCCGATGTCCTTCGCGACCATCGGCTGGTTGCGGTAATCCTTCATTGAGTTGCCGTGCGAGCAATCGATCATCACGGACTCTGTAAGATTCTGTTCACGCAGCATTTGCGCCGCAGCGTCCACTGACGCGCGATCATAATTTGGCCCGGTTTTCCCGCCTCGCAGGATCAGATGGCAAGATTCATTTCCGGCAGTGGACACAATCGCAGAGACCCCTTGCTTGGTGACAGAAAGGAAATGGTGCGGGCGGGACGACGACTGGATCGCATCGAGGGCAATCTGGATCGACCCACCGGTGCCATTTTTAAACCCAACCGGCATGGAAAGGCCGGATGCCAATTCCCGGTGAATTTGCGACTCTGTGGTCCGCGCGCCAATGGCTCCCCAAGCGATCAAATCCGCAATGTATTGCGGCGAGATCGTGTCGAGAAACTCGGTGCCAGACGGAACACCCATGTTGGCAAGATCCAGCAACAAACCGCGCGCAATACGCAGTCCTTGGTTGATATCGAACAAGTTATCCATGCTCGGATCATTGATCAAACCTTTCCAACCGACAGTCGTGCGTGGCTTTTCAAAATACACACGCATGATCACGAAAACGTCTTTCTCCAAAGTTTTCGCAACTTCTTTGAGCTTCGCCGCATACTCAAGCGCCGCTTCCGGATCGTGAATGGAACAAGGACCGACGATCGCCAACAAGCGGTCATCCTCACCGCGCAAAATCGCATCGGCTTGCGCACGAGCGCTGGCCACCAACTCGGATGCCTGCTCGGTAAGGGGTAGATAATAAGCCAAAACCGCAGGTGAAATCAGCGGATTCAAGCCAGTAATTCTAAGGTCGTCTGTGCGGTGTCGCGTCACGCCGCAATCGTTGTCGGCGGAAGGGCGTATAGGCAAGGCACAAGTGCGCATCGAGCCCGCCTTTCTTCATGAGACTCTCCTTGCGGGCCCGCAGTCTTCCTGCTTGGCTGCTGGCCCAATGAAAAGCCCGTGGTTCTTGCTCTTTTTGACTCTGCCGCTTGTCGCGAATGAACTCCCACACGGGCTTTGCGCGACGGCCGCTGAAAAATTTCTCGCCACCCTGGACGCGACTCAAACCGCAAAAGCCTCCCTCGCCTTCACCAACCCGGAGCGGGAGAACTTCCGCTTCACCCCGCGCGAGCGGGCCGGACTGCCACTCAAGGAGATGAATCCTACTCAACGTGAGGCCGCTATGCAGCTCTTGGACTCAGCGCTCAGCGATAAAGGCAAACTCAAGGCCTCGCAAATTATGACACTCGAGGGCATCCTCGCCGAAATGGAAAATGACACGGTCCGCCGCGACCCGGGAAAATACTTCGTGGCAATTTTTGGCAAACCCGGCGACCCCGATGGCTGGGGATGGCGCTTTGAGGGCCATCACCTGTCTTTCAACATCACCCTCGCAAAGGACCAAAAACTTTCCGTAACCCCCACATTCTTAGGATCCAACCCGGGGGAAGTCCGTGCCGGAAAGCACCGCGGCCTGCGGGTCCTGGCGGCAGAAGAGGATTTGGCCCGCGCCTTGGTCTCCACGCTCCTCGCTGCCGGAAAACAGGCGGTCATTTTCGACCAATCCCCGCCGGCGGACATCCTCAGCTCCGAGCAGCGCAAGGTCGCCTCCATGGCCCCCGTCGGAATCCTTGCTTCGGAAATGACCGAAACCCAGCGCGCCGCTCTCATGGAACTCATCTCAGAATACACCGGTCGCTATCGGCCGGAAATCGCTGCGGCGGACATGGCGAAAATCACTTCCGCTGGCATCGATAAAATCCGCTTCGGCTGGGCCGGCGGCACTCAACCCGGCGAGGCCTATTATTACCGGATTCAAGGCCCAAGCTTTCTAATGGAAGCTGCCAACGTCCAAAACCAAGCGAACCACGTCCATGCCGTCTGGCGGGATTTTAACGGTGACTTCGGCCGTGATTTCCTCCACGAGCATTATCAGGGCGACCATTGATTCGATGAAAAAAGAACGCATCGACGCACTCCTCGTCAGCCGTGGCCTCTGCGACTCGAGGGAACAGGCAAAGCGCCTTGTCCTCGCCGGAGAAGTCCGCAGTGGCGACCGCATCATTGACAAACCCAGCGCGCAACTCGCATCCGACGCGCCTTTGGAAATCAAGGAAAAGCAACGCTACGTCGGCCGCGGTGGCCTCAAGTTGGAAGGCGCGCTCGACGCCTTTCAAATCGACCCAAGCGGTTGGACTTGCATCGATGTCGGCGCATCCACCGGCGGCTTCACCGACTGCCTCCTCCAGCGTGGAGCCACCCGAGTGCATGCCGTTGATGTCGGCACCAATCAGTTGGTTTGGAAACTCCGCAATGACCCGCGTGTGATCGTGAAAGAACAATTCAACGCACGCCACATGGTCCCCGCGGACATCGGCGAGAAAGTCCAGTTGGCGGTCATGGATCTTTCTTTTATTTCACTAACCAAAGTTCTGCCCGCCGTGTTCTCGGTCCTTGCGGACAATGGCTCGCTCGTCTGCCTGATCAAACCACAGTTCGAACTCCAACGAGAAGACATCGCCAAGGGCGGCATCGTGCGTGACCCAGCCCTACACGAACGGGCCATCTCGAAAATTCGCGAGTTCGTATGCACCGAGCACGGCTTCCACTGGTTGGGCTTGATCCCCTCACCCATCACTGGAATGGATGGAAACCAGGAGTTTCTCGCCTGGATCTCCCGCGCACCAACAACGAAGCACAGCCTTCCTAACGTGTAAGAAATGACCACGGACGCCGGGTCCCTTTTCCGACGCCCGTGGGCTCCTCAAAAGGAGCATGTGCAATTCCTTACAATATCACATTGGTCAGATTCCCGCAGCAAGTTCAAGATAACAATTCATAAAATCTCAAATTTTTCCGCGACGCTCAATCCATGCTGAGCATCAGTTTCTCCAGATACGCACGGGCATCCCGAGCACGCGCCAACATGCTTGTCACGGACTCGCCTTCCATCAATGCAAGCTCAAGAATCAAGGTGCCGTTGAACTGACAGACTTTGAGATCCCCCAACACACGCGACCACTGAATCGCACCCTCGCCCGGCGGCAAATGCGCATCGCGGTCGCCCAGGTTGTCATTCACATGCACCAAGTGCAAATGACCTGATAGCTTGTGAATCACGGTATCCAGCTCGCCGGCTAAAAATGCATGCCCGGTATCAAGACAGGTTCCCACATTGCAGTCCCGGATGCTGCCCAACAGATATAGCATGTCATTGATATGCCCAAAAAGCAGATGCGGCAGCATGTTTTCCAACACCAAATGAATGCCAAGCTCGCGGCAATGCCCGGCAACCAGGTTGAGCGACTCCGCAGCGTGCCTCATCCTAACTACAAATTCCGCTTCATCCGGCCGCCCCTGCCGCTCCGGCCCGGGATGCAGCACTAGGTTTTCCACTTCCATCGCGGCCGCCGCATCGCAGGCAAGGATCAACTCACGCACGGCAGCGCCACGCTGTGCCGAGTCCAAGGCGGTGATGTCAATCGGCTCGGAAAATGGCGCGTGAAATGAAACCGCGCGCAAGCCAAGCCGCCGCAATCGCTTCCCTGCATCTCGCACATCGTCACGATTGTGATAGTCCAAGTGCCGGGAGAACGAGCAAACCTCGATGCTCTCAAAACCGCTTTCCCGCACTGCGTCCATGACGTCAAAGATCCGCCGCATGTAAAAGCATCCGGTTGATAGACCGATATTCCAAGGCTTCATGCGTGGGAGGAATGGGTGAGTAGCGGCGAGGTCTCATCCACCTGCGGCTCCAAGTTCATGAATTGTTTGAAGAAGCCATTGCCATCGGCCTCGCCGCATTCATCACATCCAAAGTCGTCCACGCCAGTGGCCCACAAGCCGGAAAACAAACGAGTGTAGAAATCCGCACGCGTCCCCGGTTCATAATCCGCCCAATCCACACCCCACCCAAACATCGGGTTTTCAAACTTCGAGCGGATCAATCCCGCAATGTGGCGGGGATGCCAGCCATCACTCAGCAATGCACGGGTGACGAGTTGAATTCCTGCTGGCTTTAGCAAGCGGTCATTTGGCCACAAGAGAAGATCACCCACCCTGCTAGGCAGCAAGTGCAAGGGAGTGAGATCATAGGTGCGCTGCCAGATCTCGCGAGGATCATGCTTGGCTGAGTAATAGTAGCGGTGAAAACGCCGCAAATTGGACTTGAGATAATCATGCACCAAGTTCGCCGTGCCTTCCTCGGCCAAGGGAATCCGAGTGCATGCGCGCGTGGCCAACTCCAAGACCTGCACCTCATCCTGCCGCAGTTCCAAAGCCTGTCGCACGTTCATTTCATGCAGCGGAACGGCTCGGAACATCCTCAAATTTTTCCCGACACCGAGACCACGCATGTAGCCGCACAACCATGGCTTGAGATAGTTGGTGAATGGCATCCGCACCATGCGCGTGTGCAAGGGGTCTCCATATTCTGAAATATCAACCGACACAATTTCACGCCTCCCAGTCGCGCACGGCTTCACCTGCACGGCCGTGATCTCAACCGGTATCTCGCAGTCGGCTGCGGCTTCTGATTTCACGCGATGCGCAATGAACTCCATCAACAAGGCCGTCGCCGAAAAAGCTTCCTGCGACTCGCGTCTCAAGTCCTCTAGCAACCCACCGCCAACCCGCTCCATGCACGCGTCCACTGACTCTGGAGCCGGACTCAATTTCACGATCCTCCGCGCAAGCTCCGTGCCACGCCTCACCCGCCAAACGAAATGATGCCCTTGCCCGGTCACTAAATGCAGCGGAGAAATTCCCCACTCCAACAACACTCGCTCGATCGCCCTCACCACCGGCTCTTGCAGCTCAAACGTCCGCACCGGATCCGCATACGCTTCGCCCGGCTTGTCGAAATTCACATACTCGACATCCAAGTGCAGCAACAACGAATCGCGATCCGCCAGAGACCGCGCAATGTCAAGATCCCGGTCTAAAAACCACTCCAAGTCGCCCGGCGCATGCAACTCCGAGCGCTGGAATTGACACCCATCCGAGTGGGTTAAATACAGCGCACTCGCCCGGCTCGGCGTCTCGCCCCCAAGAAATTCGACCAGACGCCGGCGCACAGCAGAATCTCCATAAAACGCATCCATCAGCAAAATTGGTCGGGCAATCTCAGGTCTTCACCGTGCCCCGAATGAGCACGAATCACCATGCTCGCACGATACGACCCGCGGCTTCGATGACAAGATGAAAGCCCTCTCCACCCGCACTCTAAAGCTTTCACTCACACCCAGATACGCGATGCTGCGACTTGACAAAATGACTCATCCGATTGCCCGCAGAATTTCGCGTTCAAACCCATCTCCCCCGCCAAACATCTGTCAGCGCAAAAACAGTTGCCACCCACGCCCTCCGCGATACCCTCCCCGCCTCATGATCATCGCACCCAAGATCCGTGGATTCATCTGCACCACCGCGCACCCGCAAGGCTGCGCCAAGCACGTCGCCGAGCAAATCGCCGTCGTCAAAAAACGCGGAATCCTCGAAAACGGCCCGAAAAAAGTCCTCGTGATCGGCTCGTCCACTGGCTACGGCCTATCCTCACGCATCGCCGCCGCCTTTGGCTCCAATGCTGCGACCCTTGGCGTCTTCTTCGAGCGCCCAAGCGAAAACGGCCGCACCGCCACCGCAGGTTGGTACAATTCCGCCGCTTTTGAAAACGAAGCCGCCGCCGCCGGGCTCTACGCGCGGTCCTTCAACGGCGACGCATTCTCCAATGAGGTCAAGGCCGAGGTCATCGCCGCAATCAAGGCGGATCTTGGGAAAGTCGATCTCGTCATCTACTCGCTTGCCTCACCCCGCCGCACCGATCCCAACACCGGCGAAATTTACAAATCCGTCCTCAAGCCCATCGGCGAGAGCTACACCAACAAAAATCTCAACACCACCACTGGCGTCGTCAATGAAATCACCATTGAGCCTGCCGAGGGCGACGACATTCCCCAAACCATCGCCGTAATGGGCGGCCAGGATTGGCAGTTGTGGATGGATGCCCTGCAAGAAGCAGACGTCCTCGCGGAGGGTGTCCAAACCCTTTCCTACTCCTACATCGGACCTGAAGTCACTTGGCCAATCTACAAAAACGGCACAATCGGCCGCGCCAAGGAGGACCTCGAAGCGGTGCAGCGGAAACTGGACGCACAACTCGCCCCACTCGGCGGCAAGGCGTGGGTCTCAGTGAACAAGGCGCTCGTCACCCAAGCCAGCTCCGCCATCCCCGTGGTTCCTCTCTACATCTCACTTCTCTATCGAGTGATGAAGGCCGAAGGCACGCACGAAGACACCATCGAGCAAATGGACCGCCTTCTCCGCGAACGCCTCTACAACGGCAATCCTCAACCCGACGAGGCCGGCCGCATCCGCGTGGATGACTGGGAAATGGCACCTCAAGTCCAAGAACTCGTCGCAACTCGCTGGAACGAGGTCACCACGGAAAATCTCGCCGATCTCGCAGACTTCGATGGCTACCAATCCAGTTTCCTCCGCCTCTTCGGCTTTGGACTTGAGGGTGTGGATTACAGCGAAGAGACCGATCCTGCCGTCGCCATTCCTTCGCTGCCTCAGTGAGGTCCTGCGCTCGTTTGCCGCACCACGTGCGCTAATTCGTAGCCTCACCCGTAGCCTGAACGCCCGCTCAAAGAACAAAAAATGAGGCGGTCCGACTGATCATCCTTCAGGGAAAACCCATTAACCCGATGGCATCTCAGTCGAACCGCCTTGTCTTACGAC
>JBILPN010000454.1:0-3655 GCA_044373865.1 Luteolibacter sp.
AAGGCCCGCGCCGCCGCCTCGGCTTTCCACCGGGGCGAAGTCGATTTGATCGTGCTCTTCCTTTCCACCTACGCACTTTCCTCGACGGTCCTGCCGGTGGTGCAGAAAGCCAAAGTTCCCGTCCTCATCCTAAATCTACAACCCGTCCCGCAGCTTGATTACGCCAAATTCAATGCCCTTGGCGACCGCGGCACGATGACCGGTGTGTGGCTTGAGCACTGCCAAGCCTGTGCCGTGCCCGAGCTCGTCTGCGTCTTCAAGCGCGCTGGCATCCCCCACCACGTCGTCACCGGATACCTGCGCGAGGATGCCGCCTGGCGGGAAATTGGCGACTGGATCGACGCCGCGCGCGTCGCCGACGCCATGCGCAACAACCGCGTCGGGGTGCTTGGTCACTATTATTGTGGAATGCTCGATGTTTACAGCGACCTCACCCAACAATCCGCCGCGTTCGGCAACCATTTCGAGATCGTCGAGATGTGCGATTTGTTCGTTCGGCGCGAAGCAGTTACCGACGCCGAGCTTGAAGCCAAAATCGCCGAGTTCCATCAAATCTTCGAGGTGTCCGCCGAGTGCGAAGCTTCCGAAATCGAGCGTGCCGCGCGCAGTTCCGTGGCTCTAGACCGCCTCGTCGCCGACAAAAATCTCGGCTCACTTGCTTACTACTACGAGGGCGCTGCGGAGTATGAAAACATCGTCACCTCCATCATTGCCGGCAACACGCTGCTCACCGGGCGCAACGTGCCCGTCGCTGGTGAATGCGAAATCAAGAATGTCCAAGCGATGAAAATCATGGATCTGTTTGGTGCCGGCGGCTCGTTCTCCGAGTTCTACCTGACTGACTTCGTGGACGACGTCGTCTATCTCGGCCACGACGGCCCGGCACATTTTGCCATCGCTGAGGGCCGCGTCGGCTTGGTGCCCTTGAGTGTCTATCATGGCAAGCCCGGCAAAGGGCTCTCGATCCAAATGACCGTGAGGCACGGCCCGGTCACCCTGCTCTCCGTCGTCCAAGGCGCCGATGGCTCGATCTCGCTCCAAGTCGCCGAGGGCGAGTCCGTTCCCGGGCCCGTCCTGCGAATTGGCAACACCAACAGTCGTTACCATTTCCCGATCTCTGCGAAATCCTTCCTCAACGAATGGTCGGCCGGCGGCCCGTCGCACCACTGCGCCATCGGCATCGGCCACATAGCCGATAAAATCACCAAACTCGGCGCGCTGCTAAACCTCCCCGTTCGCCGAGTGTGCTGAATGGCCAAGCCGCCTGATCCACTCTGATTTTCGCAAGATCATGACAAACCGAATTCAAATAAATTTCAGCAGGCAACCCTTCAGCACAAGGTAACTTTAAAAACTGCATGTTCACGATGAAACCCATTTCCCGCCGATTTCTATCAATATCTTTGATTGCCGCGTTCCAATTGGTGTGGATGGCTTCCAGCAAAGCCGATCAACCCGTCACCAGGCATGCGCCGTCTCCGGTCTTGGAACAGGAATTTCTAACTCCGCCACGCGCTGCAAAACCCTACACCTATTGGATGTGGTTAGGAACCGTGGCCCCCACGGAAATCATCACCCGCGATTTGGAAGAGTTTCACGACAAGGGCATTGTGGGTGTGCTCATCTACCCCAGCAGTCTCGGGCCGGTCTGGTATCCCGAACACAAGGTTGTTTTGGAGGAAAATAAATATCGCAAGGTTGAGACCGACGAATACGGGGGAAAATCCGCGCCAACACCCTTTGAGCGGATGGCGTTTTGGAGCGACGAAAGCCTTGCTTCTATTCGCTACGCCGCAAAGGAGGCAAACCGCATCGGAATTGATTTGGGGCTGGCAATATCAACGACCGCTCCTCGCGAGCTCGTTGGCAACGAGCACGAGCAGCAACAACTCCGATGGTCCCAAGCCTCTGTCAAAGGTCCCGGGCTTTTCGTTGGAAAGCTGCCAGTTCCCGAAATCGAGCGCAGCAAGAATGCTAGAAAGCCCCCGTATGGTGCTCCCTATCACCGCGACATCGTGGTTCTGGCGTTCCCGGATCAACCTTTATTGAAGATCCAAGACGTGATCGACATCACTGAAAAAATGGATGCTGCCGGCAATCTGCGCTGGGATGCACCGGCGGGAAAATGGACCATCATGCGTTTCACTCAGGTGGCCTCGCAGTCTGGCAATGCAAAAAGCCTCCACATCGACGGACTAAGCACCGAGGCGGTCGATAAAGCTTGGGAAGCGACTATCGGACGACTGTTAGCAAAAATGACACCAGAGGAACGGAAGGGATTGAAGTTCATTGAGGAGGACAGTTGGGAAGCCGGTATCGCGACATGGACCAAATCCTTTCCCCAGGAATTCAAGAAGCGCCGGGGATACGATTTACTCCCCTACCTTCCCGCGCTGGCAGGGCAGGTCATCGGCGACAAGCGGATTTCCGCCCAAATTCAGCAAGATTACAAATTGACGATCGACGATTTGATTGCAGACAATCACTACGGCTACAGACGCAAGCTTGCCAATAAAGCCGGTTTCTCATTCTACGCCGAAGCCGGCGGGCCAAACATGAAACAGGGGGATTCGCTGAAGAATTCCAGCCGGGTTGACGTGGCAATGGCTGAATTCTGGATGCCTTCGGCGCACCGACCCACACCGGAAAGGCGCTTTATGCTGCGGCATGTTGCCAGCTCCAACCACACCTATGGCAGGAAAATCACGCTGTGCGAGGCGTTCACCTCCGTTGGCCCGCACTGGGAGGAATCGCCTTTCCACATGAAGGCCACCGCCGATCAAGCATTCTGCGACGGCCTAAACCGCATTATTTTCCACACCGCCTCACTCTCGCCATCACTCACCGCAAAACCCGGATACACCATGTGGGCCGGCACGAATTACGAGCCGGGCATGACCTGGTGGGATCAAACGCCGGCATTCAACACCTACCTCTCCCGTTGCTCCTATCTCTTGCAGCAGGGCCTGTTCACCGCCGATGCACTGATTTATCAAGGTGATAAATCCGGCTACAGCCATGTGCTGAAAACCGTGCTACCGACGCTTGGCGAAGGATACGATTATGACACGTGCAACACTGAGGTGCTGTTGACGCGCCTGAGCGTCAAAAAGGGACGGATCGTGTTGCCGGATGGCATGAACTATCGCGTTCTGATCCTCCCAGAAAAACTGCCAATGCAGCTGCCGGTCTTGGAGAAAATCGCATCACTTCTCAACGATGGTGCGACGGTGGTGGGGCCGCGTCCTACCGACATGTTTGGCAAGCCGCAGCAACCGGGCGACAGGGAGAAATTTGAAGCGCTTGTGAGGCAGCTGTGGGGCGATGCCGCCGACCCGAAGCCAGTGGAAAACCGCCACGGTTCCGGCCGCCTAGCCTGGGGCAAGACCGCGCGGGAGGTCCTGCACGAACTCGGTGCCGGACCGGATTTTGAATACAAGGGACTCAGTGAAACCGGCACAATTGACTGGATTCATCGCACGATGTCCGATGGCACGGAGATCTATTTCGTCACCAACCGCTGGGAGACCCCGGAATCCGTCGAGTGCTCGTTCCGGGTTGCCGGCAGACGACCGGAGCTTTGGGATCCGGTGACCGGGGCGATTCGCGACGCAACCGCATTCCGCCAGCAAAACGGCCGCACGATGCTGCCGCT
>JBILPN010000033.1:0-12430 GCA_044373865.1 Luteolibacter sp.
AATTGCTGATAAAGCCGTGAAGTTACCAATCTGACACGCGTGATTTCTTTCTCATTTGTGCGAAGCGGCAACGATTTGATCCATGAAAACCCAAGACATACGACGTGGAATCACTTCGCGTCATCAGAATGCTGCTGGCGAAGGCAAGGGCATTGGCCGTGTGAGTCGAGTGAGGGATGTCAACGCGCCGCCGGGAGTGATGCCGCGACGGCGGCGTAGCAACGGGGGGATGCAAGCGCGGAAGAAGGCGTCGTTGGCGACTTCCATTCTCTTGGGGTTGGCGACGTGCGGGGTGATTGCTTTGGCGATCACGCTGTGGCTTTTGCCGATGTTGAGACGCCAGGGTGCTGCTGCGCCGGTGGCTCTGGCGAAGGTGAAAATCGCCTCCGAGTTTCCTTCTCCGAGTCGCGAGGAGGCGCTTGATCTGGTGCGGCGTGCGCTTGCGGCGCAGACTCCGGGGGAGGTGAATTCCTTGTTCCGCTTAGGGGAGAGCCAAGCGAGCGAGGTTCTAGACTATCTCAAGCAGGCGGAAGAACGGGACGGGCAGGCGGAGGATTTCGAGTGGCTGAGCAGCATCGACACCGATGGATTGCTGATGGAAGGGGTCTTGGTGGTGAGTCGGAAGCGCGAGCAGAAAGACGTGCAGCGTTTGGCGATTCTGACGCCGGATCAAGGTGGATCGTGGAAACTGGACTTTGCCGCGTATGCTCGGTTGGGCAGTCCTTCGTGGAGCGAATTGTTGGAGAAAAAACCTGAGCGAGCGGTCGTTCGCGTGATGGTTGGGCCGCACGTTTATTACAACGGCCCGTTTCGGGATGAGTCAGAGTGGGTATGTTATCAACTGACCTCGCCGGACATTGATATTCCGCTGCGGGGTTACTGCAAGGTCGGGACGCCGCAAGCGGAGGCGCTGAGCAAGCTGTTCGCGGATGGCAATCAAATTTGCCGGGCGACCTTGGAGTTGCGGGATGTGCAGGACGCGGAGAGCCGCCAATTCGAAGTGACGCGGCTTCTAGCCTCGGACTGGGTGGTGGCGGATGGGGCAAAAAATGGTGGCTGAGCGGCGCGCGCTGGCCTGAAGAGGGATCCATGCTCCGATGTTGCGGGCATAAAAAATGCAGCCCCCTGCAAGAAGGGACTGCACTGAAAGAGCGGGGATGCTCAAACCTTGGAATTAAGAATAGGAATTCTCCACGCGGCTTGCGACGTCGCGGTAGCCGTAGTCCACCTCGTAAATCTGCTTGAAGCAATCCAGTGCGGAGGCTTGGTCGCCGACGTCGAGGTGAATGAGTCCCTTTTCATAAAGGACTTCCTTCTTGGTGTTGTCCATGGCGATGAGATCCGCGAGTGCGTCTGAAAGTTGCTTGATGGAAAGGTCGAACATGCCCTTGGCGCGGAAGGTGCGGCCGAGGAGCAGGAGCACCTTGGTGCGGATGTGTGGGTTACGCGTCGCCTGTTGCAGGTGGGGAATGGCTGCGCTGTGGTCGCCGGCGCGGTAGAGCGCGGTTCCGAGTTCGAAGCGGAGTTGCGGGTCGGTGGGGTTTTGATCCACACGTTTTTGCGCTTCCACCACCTGTTCGGCGATGCGGTCCGCTTTGCGAGCCTCCAAGGCCGCCTTCAGTTCGGCGTTGTCAGGATCTGCTGCGGCGGCGACTTCCAAGTTTTTCATGTCTTGTTCCAGCGCCTTGTCCTTCATGGCGGCAGCTTTGGTGGCGAGTGCCACGTCGCCATTGCTCAGCGAGTGAGCCCACGAGTAGAAGGTGTGTGCGTTGTGCCAATCTTCGAGCTGTTCGTAGAGGCCGGCGAGATCCTTGACGGTGGAGAGGCTGTTTGGGTCGAGGTTGTATTTCTCGACCACCTTGTCGCGGCGTTCCTCCAATTGTTCGCGGGTGAGGCCAGTGCGTGAGGCTTTTTCAAGTTCCTCAAATTCCGCGCTGTTTTTCATGAGCGAGCGCATGTCTGCGTTCTCGTCCCACTTTTGTTTTTGCATTGAGGCGCGTGCCGAGGCGTCTTTTGCGCCTTTGATGGCGGGGCCGTCAGTCGGGTGGTGCTTGATGATGTCGTTGTAAACTTCCGATGCGAGCAGCGGTTGTTCGCGGGTGATGTAAAACTCGGCGAGGCGGTGGAGGAGTTTCGCGTTTTCAGGATTTCCCTTGCGCACGGTTTCCAAGGCAAAAGCGGCGGTTTCAAAAAGTTCCAGCTTGAGGCAGGTGTCGAAGAGCAATTCGTTCGCTTGGTCGTTGAGAGGATCTTTTTCCAGTTCCTTCTCGATGAGAGGGAGCGTTCCTTCAGGATCTTTCTTCGCGGGGCCTTGAAGTTTCATCACGCTCATGCCGCCGGTGGACATCCCGAAGAGGCCGGCCTTCTTCTTGGTATTGCCAGCCAGTTGCAGTTCGCACTTCCGGAGCATTTTGCGGCCTTCAAGGAAGCCGGGGCTCTCTTTGAGGACGGCTTGAAGCAGGCTGATGCCGTAGGTGAGATTGGCGGTTTGCACGGCGCTGAGAGCCTTAAGCCAAAGCGGCTTGAGATTCGGCGGGAGTTCTTTTTCTGTGATCTCTAGCATGACAATGAAGTTCGGGCGGTTTTTTGTTGGGCTTGCAGCAAGCGGCTGCGGGTCAAAACTGGAGTTTGAGAAGGGGCTTGGCAAGCATGGGGTGAGGGATAAAAGCAGGAGAATGCGGTTTTGGTGTGTTTTTGGGATTGAAGGAGGTGGGTGAATGGGCTACCGACACGGCGGAGGGTGGAAATGTTCGTTTCTTTTCCTCTGAATCATCCAATCCAATATGCCTCCTCGCCCACAGAAATCGGGACGTCGTCCCACCCGCAATCGCAACCGTTACGGTCCACCCAAGCGTTCCACCAAGGATGAGGAGGAGAAGGCCGTCGAGGTTGACGGTGAGATTTCCTCGGTTCTTGCCGGAACGATGTTCCGCGTGAAGCTGGAGAGTGGCCATGAGGTTTTGGCGCACATTTCCGGGAAAATGCGCAAGCGCTTCATTCGCTTGGTGGTCGGGGACAAGGTCAAAATGGAGATGTCTCCGTATGACTTGACCAAGGCGCGGATCGTTTTCCGCCTCGGCTGAGCCGGAATTTTGGGCGACAATCTAAGCGTTGCTCAATGTTTAGCTGAATTTTGATTCTGCGGAGGTAGCGGCCGCGTGCGATGCGGCCGCCACCCAGCACGGAGCCTCATCCGTCGTATTCCGCACCAAGTTCCGCTGCTTCCAAGGCTGCGGCGGATTGGTTGCTGCGTCGTTCGATGACGATGTCTCCGAGCAGCTCGTTTTGGCGGACGACGAATTGATTGAGTTTCATGAGTTCCAAAAGGGCGAGGAAGGTGACGATCACCTCGGCTTTGGTCGTGGCGCTTTCAAACAACTCCTCGAAGCGTCGGGACTCGCCTGGGACGAAGCGCCCGAGCAGCAGTTCGATTTTGTCGGAGACGGTGTAGCGGTCGTCGATGATGTCGCCGAAGTCGTGGGACTCTTCAAAGCGTTTGAGAACATTCTGGAAGGCACGGATCAGGTCGAAAATCGAGACTTCCGCCAAGCTTGCAGGTTCCTCCGGTGCCTTATCATCGGCATCTGTCTGGTGGGCGAAGCGCCCTTCTTGCTCGACTTCGCGCAGGCTGAGAAATCCCGCGGCGTCTTTGAATTTTTTGTATTCGATGAGCTGCCGAATGAGCTCCCAGCGGGGATCGTCGTCCTCGGCGTCTTCTTCCGGCGGTTGATCGACCCGTGGCAGGAGGGTGCGGCTTTTCAAATACATCAAATTGGCCGCCATGACAATGAACTCGGAGGCGAGGTCGATGTTGAGCAGTTTGAAGGTGTTGATGTAGTCGAGGTATTGTCGGGTGATGCGCTCGATGGAAATCGAGTGGATATCGACCTCATCCTTTTTGATGAGATAAAGCAGGAGGTCGAGCGGACCTTCGAAAATTTCGAGGCGGACTTTGTAATCGGTGGCTTCCACAGGGCAGGTCGTAAGGGGTGAAAGGATGCGCGGCGAGGGTAAATTTCCCTCGCATCTCAGAGCGGTTAAGGTTTTACTGCGCGCGCTGCCAAGCGCACGAAATTATGGAATCCGAGCAATCGCAAAACTTCAATGACCGTCTGAGCCAGTGGGTGTCAAATCAAGGATTTTGGTTCCAAGTCCGCTACTCGATGTCTGGGAATGGGATGAAGGGAGCTGCGACGTATCACATTTTGAAATTGGGCGCGCGGCTTTTGGTTTTCCTGTTGATTGCGACGGCGGCGTATTGGGTTTATTTGGTCAAGCGGACGGGAAGTCCGGACTACCAGGATGAGATCCGCACGGCGATGCAAAGCGGGCTTTCCGGGGATGAGTCGGAGATTTCAGGATTTTCCGAGTCTCAAGGGCAGCTTACGATTAGCCGCTTTTCGTGCGAAGGTGGGCCAGGCACGTTTTTTTCCAGCTTGGAGGCCCGCAACATTCGTTTGAAGAAAGGTTTGTTGGATGGCATGACCGGGATTTGGAATCCAGGGACTGTTTCGGTCTTCCGGCTTGATATGGACCTTCGCGCGGGTGCGGACGACGCGGAGTCCGCGCAGAAGATTTCAGACTCGCTCTTTAAGAGGTTTGATACCATCGAGTTGAACAACATTGAGGTAGCTGACGCCTCGATTCGGTGGGGTTATTCCGAGCGGACGCGGGGTTCGATTGTAGGGAGTGTCATGAAGGTGCAGCGGCTGGACAACGGGCTGAAGCTCCAATTCCAAGGGGGAACGTTTTCACAAAACTGGTTAAAACGCTTGGAGATTGTGAATTTGGTGATCAGTTGTGATCGCGAAGGAATGGTTTTTGAGAAAGCTGAGTTCCGCCAAGCGGGGGGCACGGTGGATTTTTCTGGCTTGCGAGTGCTTGCGGGCGAGCGGCCTACAATCAAGGGCTTGGCCAAGATTCGTGGGATCGATATTGAGAACTTGGTTCCAGCTGCCTTGCGGAGCTTTGTGCAGGGATCGATTTCAGGAGATTTCCAAGTTTCAGGCTCCACCAACACGACCGATGGAGTTGGTTTTGACGGCATGGTGACGATGAATGGTCAGGACGTTGTCACGCTGCGCGAGCGGATTTACCTGCTCAAGGCCTTGTCGGTGGTGGACTATGTGAGAAACTACTATCGCGCGGACTTCCGTGAGGGCTCGTTTGAGCTCAAGACGGGTGGCGGCGGAATGACGATTTCAAATTTGAGTTTGAAGGCTGGCGACTTGCTCACCTTGGACGGTGAGATGAAAGTCCGGCCGCCGACCGAAGAGGAAAGTCGTGTGGACACGGTGCGGAGTCGGAAAACAGGTGGTGCGCCGTTGTTTGCGGCGGGTGATGAGGAGGAGGCAGACGTGCAAGAGGTGAAGGATGCGGATGCCGACTTCACCTTGCGTCGTGCGGCGCAGGAGGCGCGGCGTGAAGGCAACAAAGAGAATGCCGAGGCTGGCAAGGCAGCGCTGGATCGGCTTGGGATGAACCAAGAGTTGCGGCGCTTGGCAGAGCAAGCCTCCGAGCGCTTGTCCAAGACCTTGCGCTACGAGGGGTCTTTCAAAATTTCCCTGTTGCCAGACGCCTTTGACCGGGCAGCGAGATTGGCCGCGCAGTATCCGGTGGATCTCAACACCGGGCGCATCCCGCTTACGGTGCCAGTCGAGGGCAGCATCTATGACATCACCCTCAAGCAGGCTGAGGAAATTTACCAGCAGGGGAGCCGCTAAGGCTCGCTGGTGGCATGGACGGGGGCTGATGCACCGAGGCCGAGGTTGTTGTAAATTTCCCGAGTCGCCCGGCTTTTGTTGAGGGTGTAGAAATGAATTCCGTCCACGCCTTCGTCGATCAGATCCGCGCATTGGGCGGCTGCGTATTGGATTCCCACACGTTCGACCGCTTCAGCGCTGGATTTCGCCCGTTCCAAGGTGCGCAGGAGCTTTGCCGGGTAGCGGGCACCTGCGGCCAGTTCTGCCATCCGCTTCATTCCTTGCAGCGAGGTGACAGGCATCACGCCGGCGATGATTGGCACGTGGATTCCTGAGATTTCACAACGATCACGAAAATCCAGGAAATCATGGTTGTCGAAGAAAAGCTGGGTGCAGATGTAGTCCGCGCCGGCGTCCACCTTCGCCTTGAGAAAGTCCATTTCCGCGACGCGGTTGGGGGTGGATGGGTGCCCTTCTGGGAAGCCTGCCACGCCGATGCCAAATCCACGTGGGTCCGGGTGTTCGCCGGATTCATTGAATTTCTTGATGAAGCGGACCAAGTCGGCCGCGTGGCGGAAGCTGCTCTCGCTCCAATCGTAGTGCGGTTGCTCGCGGGGTGGATCACCGCGCAGAGCGAGAATGTTGCCAACTCCGGCTGCGGCATAGCGGCGGAGAATCTCGGTGACCTCTTGCTCGGAGTGGCCGACACAGGTGAGGTGAGGGACCGGAGGAATCGAGGTGCTGGATTTGATGCGTAGGACGAGATCGTGCGTGAGTTCGCGCGTGCCGCCGCCCGCGCCGTAGGTGACGGAAACAAAGGACGGATGAAGCGGCTCAAGTTCGCGGATGGCTTGATATAGGTCCTCCCATGCTGCCGGGCTGCGCGGCGGGAAAAACTCAAAGGAGAGGGATGGCTTGTTGCCGCAGAGAATATCTCGGATATGCATGGTGAGTGAAGTGGGTGGGTGCGGCGTGATTTGCGAGTGAAATGGCGAAACTTTTCCGGGCGTTTGGAGTTTGTATGCTCGTTGGCTGCGTGGAACGCGGCTAAAAAAGCGTCAATCTGTCATGAAAACAATCCCTGTTTCCTTTCTTGTTGCGGGAATGCTCTTGCCGACTGTGGTTTTGGCACAGCCAGAGAATTCCCAAGAACTGCGGCGGCCGCAAGAGTCGGATGCTCGGCGGAAGTCGATGGGCTCGTTTGCAGAAGCTTGGGCGCGTGCTGATGCCGATAAAAATGGCGTGATTTCGATGGCGGAGTTCGGCGCGATGCCGCGGATCCGCGAGTTGCCAGAGGACAAGCGCGGTGAGCTTTTCGCACGGCTTGACAAAAATAGCGACGGCTCTTTGGGGCGCGATGAGCTGGACCGATTCGGCAAGTCTCGCCATGACCACGGCACACCTATGAAGCGGCTTTGGGAGTTGGACTTGGACAAAAGTGGGGGAGTGAGCTTCGAGGAATTTAAAAATGGGCAGGTTTTTCAAAAACTGCCTGCTGAAAAACGCGAGGCGGTTTTCAATCGCTTGGACAGCGACGGCGACGGGCTTATCACTCCAAAGGACCGGCCGCAAGGGTCTGGCAAGCGACCGGAGATGAAGAAGCGTCAATTGGAAGCTGACACCCCTGAACCTACGCGGGATGGAAAAGAAGCCAAGGGACCGAAAGTCGAAGGGGCGACGAAGTCGTCATGGTTGATCCGAAAATTTGATGAAAACCGGGACGGTGAGCTCAGCTTTGATGAATTCCGTCTGGCTCCGGATGTCAAAGACTTGTCGGAGGACGAGCAGGAGGACCGATTTGAAGCTCTGGATCGCAACCAAGATTTACGGATTTCTGCTGCTGACTTTGCCGTGGTGGAAACGGAGTGCAAGACCCCTAAAGATTGAAAAAAAGGTGTGCGAGGCAATCTGCCAAGCACACCTGTTTGAGTCACGACAACCTTAAAGCATAGGCGGCTGAACTTTGGAGTGTCAGCCGCCTTTTTCTTTGGCTCAAGGAGCAGCAGAGAGGGTTTCTGCCTTGATCGTGGTGGCGAGAACGTCATTGCGGAGGCTTCCTCCATTGCGTTGGCTCCACCAAAGAGTGATGGGAGCGGCCACAAAGATCGAGGAATAGGTGCCAACCAGTAGGCCGACGAGAATCATCACCGAGAAGTCACGCAGCCCGGAGCCGCCGAAGAATGATAGAATCGCAACCGTGACGATGGTCGTGGCGGAGGTGAGAACCGTGCGTGAGAGCGTGGCATTGATGGCCTCATTCATAATGCCGCTCACGCTTCCTTGACGGATTTTCAAGTTGTCGCGAATCCGGTCGAAGACGACGATTGTGTCATTGATCGAATATCCAGCGATCGTCAGAATCGCTCCGACGTGGATCAACGAAAGTTCTCCGCCGAAGAGAATGATCAATCCAACGGAGATGATGACGTCGTGCAGGATGGCGATGAAGCCACCGACAGCGAAGGAAACTTCGAAACGCACGGTGATGTAGATGAAGATGCCGATGAGGCCGAGGATGAGAGCGATGAGAGACTCGCGAATGAAGCCGCTTCCGGTGAGGGCGGACATTTCCTCCTTGCTGGCTTGGATCACGTAGGTGGACTCGCCTTGAGCATTCGTGGTTTTTTCCGCCAATGCTGGGATTGCCTCGCGGAGCTTAGCCTCGACGGCAGGTGCATCAAGCGTGTCGGCGCGAACCGTGAGAAGCGTTCCGGTGGCGATGTTGCTGACCTCCTGAGGGTAGGCTTCCTTGGTCAAGGTCATGCTGGCCAGTGCCTGCTTCACATCGTTGATCGGGACGGTGACTTCTTTGCCAAGCTGGAACTGGATGATCGTGCCACCGGTGAAATCCACACCGAGTGCGGCTTCTTTGCGAACTCCAACGCCAATCAAGCAGATCAGCAGCAAGGCTGAGGAAATGATTCCACACAGCCGGCGCTTTCCGAGGAAATCAAAATTTTGCGCCTTGATGAGATCAAGAAACGAGAGTTTTTGGAGAAGTTTCGCATCGATTCCCCAGCGGAAAAGCACGCGTGTCACGAGAATGGCTGAGAACATCGATGCCACGATGCCGATGGTGAGGGTGACCGCGAAGCCGCGGATCGAACCGGTGGTGGTGGCGTAAAGAATGACGGCGGTGATCAGGGAGGTGATGTTGGCGTCAAAAATCGCGGTGAACGCCTTATCGTAGGATGCGCCGATGGCGGACTTGAGCGTTTTTCCGCCGCTCATTTCCTCACGCAGGCGTTCGTAAATCAGCACGTTGGCATCCACCGCCATGCCGATGGAAAGAATGATTCCGCAAATTCCGGGGAGAGAGAAAGTGAAGCCGAACATCGCCATCACGCCAAACAGGATGATGCCATTGACGACGAGACCGAAAGCCGCCACGAGGCCGGCGGTGCGGTAGTAGATCAGGATGAAGACGAAGGTGATTGAGATGCCGATGATACCGGCCCAGACTCCCTGTTGAACGACGGCCGATCCAAGAGTGGCGGAAACGGTGCTGAACGACTCGACCACCAGAGCATTTTCCAGAGGATTCATCAGCGCATTGGCAAGATTTTTGACTTCGCCAGGTTCATTGAGGCCGGTCACCTCGAAATTTTTGCCGAGAGGGGTTTGGTTGACTGTCGGGGCGCTGATGACATCGCCGTCGAGCACGATTGCGATGCGGTCCACCCCTTTGCGCATGTCGGTGGTGAGTTTGATCATCTTATCGGTTCCCTCGGCGTTCAGAGTGATCGAAACCCCGTCGGCGCGTGATGGCGAGGGGGTTGCGAGGGCGATATCGGCACCTCCGAGAGCCATTTTACGGCTGAGAAGGATTGGGCGGCTGTATTCCACGCCGTCTTGATCCTTGCCTTTTTCTACGAAGGCGCGGTAGCCGGGGACAATTTCGCTGCCATCTGCGACGCGTTGGGCGAGGCTTTTGCCGTCAGGGCCGACTTCATCGTTGCGAGGGCTGACCTCGCGGAGTTCGAGTTTCGCGACCTTCTCAAGGGTGGTTCGGATGCGAGCAGAAGCTTCCGGTTCCACCCCGGGCATTTGGAGAGAGATTCGGTCCTCGCCTTGGCGTGCGATCTGAGGATCCGCTTGGCCCATGCTATTCAGGCGCTTGTCGATGACGGCGATGGCTTGCTCGACTTGTTCTTGAGTGATGGGTCGTTTGGTTCCGTCTTCCGCTTCCTGAGCTTGAATCCGGAGGGAGAACGACGAGCCGCCAAGGATGTCAATTCCGCCCTTCAAGCGCTCTGATGGCGGCGTGATGGCGAGGATGCAGAGAGCGCAAACGCCGATGAGCAGCACTGTTCCGACGTTGCGCTTGCGGCGCTCGATTTCGGTGGCGAAATACCAGAAGAACAGAATCATCAGGAAGAGCCCGGTGATGAATAGCGTCAGGGGATCTTGGTAAAATGCAGTGAAAGCGAGCATGGTCGTGGCGTCGGGAGTTTCCGCCGGTCGGGCGGTGGTTAGAATCTCAAAGGGGTTTTGGCGAGGCCTAGGCTTTTTTGCTCACGCTGGCGATCGCAGGTTTGTCGAATTCGAGCATGGTGCCTTCAGCGACTTTCACGACCACCGTGTGATCTTTCACGTTGTGGACGATGCCGTGAATGCCCGAAGTGGTCACGACCTTGTCGCCGGCTTGGAGTGATGCGATGCGAGCGGCCATTTCCTTGCGTTGCCGTTGTTGTGGGCGGATGAGCAGGAAATAGAACATCACGACCATGAGCACCATCATGACCATCGGATTGCCGAGGATGCCAGCAGCGCCGCCGGGCGCTTGAGGTGCGGACGGTGCTTGAGCGAGGAAAAACGAGGCGAGTTGAGTGTGAAGTTGGATCATTTTGAGACGGATCTAGTGTAGCGCTGAATGAAGGATTCCTTGAAGTCCGAGAAGGTCCCGGCCTCAATAGCATCCCGTGCCCCAGTGACGAGGCGCAGGTAGAAATGCAGATTGTGGAAGGAAAGCAACCGCAAACCGAGGATTTCGCCAGCGCGGAAGAGGTGGCGGATGTAGGCGCGGGAAAATCCAGCCACGTGCGGGTGGGCGCTTTCACAGAGCGGTCGCGGGTCCTTGGCATGGATTAAATTCTTCAGATTGATCGGGCCGTCGAGGGTGCAGGCCATGCCATGGCGTGCAATTCTGGTGGGCATCACGCAGTCAAACATATCGACTCCGCGTGAGATCATTTCGAGAATTTGCGGGGGTGTGCCAAGCCCCATGGCGTAACGCGGCTTGTCCAGAGGCAGGAAGGGGACGGCATTTTCGATGGCACGAAACATTTCGTGTTCCGGTTCACCGACCGAAACGCCACCGATCGCGTAGCCATCGAAGCCGAGTTCGACGAGTTCGCGCGCCGATTGCTCGCGAAGATCGGCGTAGATTGAGCCTTGGACGATGCCGAAGTGCTGCTGACGGCCGGTTCCGGATTGCGGTTCGTGAGTGCTGACCCAGTCCTTGCAGCGTTTTGCCCAGCGGGTGGTGAGGGCGAGGGATTGCGCCGCGTATGCCGGATCGCAGGGGTAGGGCGGGCATTCGTCGAAGAGCATCGCGATGTCAGACCCCAGCGACGCTTGGATTTCCATGCTGAGCTCCGGGGTGAGAAGCATTTTCGACCCATCCAGATGGTTTTGGAAGCGGACACCTTCTTCGGTAATTTTCCTGAGCTTGGCGAGTGACCAGACTTGGAAGCCGCCGGAGTCCGTGAGCATGGGTTTTTGCCAAGTGCTGAAGCCGTGGAGGCCGCCAAGGTCGCGGATCAGTTCGTGGCCGGGGCGCAACCAGAGGTGGTAGGTGTTGCCAAGGATGATTTGGGCACCGAGTTCTTCAAGTTCCTTGGGGTGGAGGGTTTTTACGGTTCCCTGAGTGCCGACCGGCATGAAAATCGGTGTTTCGACCGTCCCGTGGGGCAGAACGAGTCGGCCGCTGCGTGCGGAGCTGCTTGGATCGGTGGCGAGGATGGAAAATGACACGGACAGGCAGGGGATAAGGCAGTTCGGCTGCGGGGCCAAGCGGAATTCACTGAATCCTCGCCGGAGAAAAATTTTTCAGGATTTGAGAAACTTTTTCGCGTGGGCGGCGTTGTTTCAGTGATTGCCCAAAGATTTTTGGCGGTCCGTGAAATTTTTCTGAATAAGTTTTGCTGGCGCGGCTCAGATGGATGGGTAATTTGCCCCGACGTTTAAAATCCAAATTATCAAAAAAATACTATGAAACTGCTCCTCACCGCGCTTTGCGCATCGTTTATGGTCATTCCAGCTGCCTTCGCGAGCGATTGCGACAAGGGCAAATGCGATAAGGAAAAACAAGAAGAAGGCACCCTAGCCGGCAAGTGCAAGGATAAGGAATGCGATGACGAGGAGGCCGAAGAAGGCGCCCTCGCCGATTGCAAGAAGTGCAAAGACGGCGACGAGAAGAAGGAAGACGGCGCGCTCGCAGGCAAGTGCAAGGACAAGAAGTGCGACGAGGAGAAGGCTGAAGAAGGCACGCTCGCCGATTGCAAGAAGTGCAAAGACGGCGACGAGAAGAAGGAAGACGGCGCGCTTGCAGGCAAGTGCAAGGACAAGAAGTGCGACGAAGAGAAGGCTGAAGAAGGCACTCTCGCAGGCAAGTGCAAGGACAAGAAGTGTGACGAAGAGAAGGCTGAAGAAGGCACTCTCGCAGGCAAGTGCAAGGACAAGAAGTGCGATGACGAGGAAGCCGCAGAAGGCACTCTCGCTTAATT
>JBILPN010000034.1:0-12424 GCA_044373865.1 Luteolibacter sp.
CGGATTCTAGGTTGAAAGAGAGTCGAAAAAACTCCGCCGTCAGAAGCGGCGGAACGCGCCGCCCGATCCCTCACTTTGATGCGGAAGTCCTTGGGATTCTTTGCTTTGAGGTTTGATGAGTTGACGAATTTGTCACGATTTGAAATTGGTATGCGAATTGCTCTTGCATCATTCGTTGCAAGCGCCCAAGACGCCCGCCCTCCCCGTTATTTCATTCCCCCTCCCCCAAATCCCCCTGTTTGATATGATACCGATTCGATTGCCCCTGTATGTAGTTGCGATGTTAGCGTTGGTTATTGCGCAAAGCGGTGCTGCTTCCTTGTCCGATTCTGCTGCTGAAGTTGGTGTTCATGGGGCGTCCGTGACTGAGGTCGCGGGCGCTCTTGAGCCTGAGTCTGAGCCTACGCCTGATTTTGCGGTGCTTCTTGGGGCGGTTGGCATCATGAGAATTCTCCGCCGCCGGCGTTGAGGCATTTTATTCCCCTAATTTTTGGTTAAAGTCCCGGGACTTCCTTGGTCGAGTCGGTTTGACTTAGGTATGATCGGATTTGGGTGCAGATTCCTCAATGTTGCCAAGAATTTTTTGACCTTGGCGGATGTAGGTGATGCCAGATGCGATGGTGAGTGCCCCGGCGAGCATGCAGGGGTAAACGGGTGAAAGCTGGGTGACGCGCAGCATCACCCAGCCGATGGCAAACATTTGGCTGACGGTGCAGGCTTTGCCGGTCCAGTGAGGGGTGATTTTGACGTGGCGGTGGTGGCGGTAGAGAATTTTAATGCCCCCGAGAATGATGCAGTCGCGAGCGACGACGATGGCGGCGAACCACAAGGGGAGTCGCCAACCGGGTTCCCCCCAGTCCACCAAGCTGAGGGTGATGACGGCGGTGAGGAGCAGGGCTTTGTCAGCAATTGGGTCGATGAAGGCGCCGAAGTCAGAGCATTGGTTGAAACGTCGCGCGATCCAGCCATCGATGCCGTCAGACGAGGCGGCGGTCACGAAAACGCCGAGTGCCCACCAGCGGAGAGGCTCGATGGGAGTGCCGCTTTTGACGCTGAGGCCGTAGAAAAGCGCAAGCGTCGCATAAATCGGCACGAGGCAGATTCGGGCAATGGTGATTTTGCTGGCCAAGGTCACAGCTTAAAACAAGCAGATTGCGGAGCTTAAGGAAACTCCAATCTTCGGTCCGGGCCGGGTGCGGGCTTGTGCGTGGGTGCGGGCCAGCGTGAAATTTCAGTAAACTGGAGCGTCGTAGGCGTCGTTGTAACCCGAGTTTCCTTGGATTTTATTTTTTGACCAAATGAAGCCCTCCTTCGTGTCACGGCCGAGGCCGATCAAGGTGTTGCAAGAATTCAATGCGAGGACGGCCACGATGACGCAAATCGTTTTCATGCGTCGCTCTTACTGACAAGCGGGCCCGGCTCAAAGCTAAAAGTAAGGAATTCTTAATCATTTTTTGAGTCAACTCGGAGGAGGGGGAGGGAAATTTTGAAAAAACGACCAGAAATGGCTTTACACCTGAGGGTGTGTGGCTAGTTTTCGCGCCCCGGTGGAAAGCGCCACCATTCATTTTTCAATCCATTCAAGCCATGAAAGTTCTCTCATCCCTCGCCTCCGCCAAACGCCGTCATGCTGATTGCCAAGTTGTGAAGCGCAAAGGAACGGTTTACGTCATTTGCAAGTCGAATCCGAAGTTCAAGGCGCGCCAGGGGGCGACTGCTGGCACGCGTCTTTCGAAGAAAGGTCTGTGATGTTTCGAGCCCGGAAGTGCTTCCGGGAATTTGTTTTTTGAAATGAGCGGCCTTCGGGTCGCTTTTTTCATGCTTGAGAGTCCGGCGCTGTGGCGGGAGTGGCGTGAGCAGCGATGTGTTCGAGGACGCGGCCAGCAGCGATGAGGCCGAAGCTTGCGATGAGGTGAGTGGCGCTGCCGAAGCCGGAGGCGCAATTCAGGCGTTGCGAAATTTCCTCAGGTTTATTTTTTGACACCGTTCCATCGCAGTTTGAGTAAAATGGAGCTTCATCCGAGTAAACGGCATCGATGCCAAAGAGCGTGGGTTCTTGGTTGCGCGGAGTTTTTGGAAATCCGTAATCGTTGCGGAGGCCGCGCCGGAGTTGGAGGAGGAGGGGGTCCATGCCGCTGTAGGCCAAGTCCGTGACGCGGATGCGGGTGGGATCCCGGCGTCCGCCCGCGCCGCCGCAGGTGACGGCGTAAATTTTCCTGCGGTGACACTCCGCGACGAGCAAGGACTTGTGGCGCGCGTAGTCGATGGCATCGATGACCGCGTCGAAGCCAGCATTGAGGATATCGCAGGCGGAATTTTCGTTAAAAAAGCGTGGGATGATCTCGATGTTGCAAGAGGGATGGATTGCGAGTGCGCGTTCCGCCATTGCCTCGGTTTTTTGGCGTCCGATTTGGCCGTCCATGGCGTGGAGTTGGCGATTGACGTTGGTGACGCAGATTTCGTCGAGATCGACGAGAGTGATGTGACCGATGCCAGATCTGGCGAGAGCTTCCACGGCCCATGAGCCGACGCCGCCGACGCCGATGACCGCGACGCGCGCGGTGAGGAAGCGTTCCAGCCCGGCTTGGCCGTAGAGCCGGGCGATGCCGCCAAAGCGGTATTGGATGGATTCGGAGTCAGGCACGCGGCGGATTTACCGAGCTTGCCCGGGTGAGTCACGAGCAGAATGGTGAGGTGGCGGTGAAATTTTTCCCCGGATGAGTCGTGGGCGAGTCGTGGGCTTAGCCAGAGATGCCGGCGAGCCAGAGAGCCGCGTGGATTTTAAAATCGACGGCTTTTCCAGCGGATTCCTGAGTGGCCAGCCAAGTGCGGAGTTCGGCAATTGGGACATGGTGGACCGTGATGTCCTCACCGCCGACGCCACCGCCCTGCTTGGTGCGGACGATGTCCTTGGCGTGGAAAAAGTGAGTGGTTTCCGAGGTCATTCCGGCGGAGGTCGGGCTGGCGATGAGCTGCGTCATGCTGCCAGCTTCGTATCCAGTTTCTTCCAACAATTCGCGGCGTGCGGTGGAGGCAAGGGATTCGCCGGCGTGTTCTGCCTCATCGCCGACGAGGCCGGCGGGGATTTCGATGACTCGTCGTTGGACGGGCACGCGGAATTGCTCGACCAGCACGATTTCCTGCTCTGGGGTGATGGCGAGGATGCCGACGCAGCATTCCGAGTTTGGGCGGCGGGCGAAATCCCAGTCGCCGATGCGGTAGAGTCCGAGCCAGCGGCTTTCAAAAAGTGTTTGTGTGGGAGGCATGGTGAGAATTGGAGGCAAGAATCCTTGGCATGCAAGCGTATAGCGGGCTACTGCTCTCGCGCACCAGATGTCACGTCACGATTTTCAAATTCCCGTTACCTTCAAGCACCGCATTGTGTTCACGCGTGACGCCTTTGCCTGTGAGAATCCAGCCTTGGCGGAAATCCTCGCGGAAAATGGGGGGCGGCGGGCGATGGTTTTCCTTGAGGAGGCCGTGGCATTGGCATGGCCGGGCTTGGTGGATGCCATTCAAGGGTATTTTGCGGAGTTGGATTTAGGTTACTTAGGAACTTCGATTTTCCCGGGCGGTGAGGCGGCGAAGGCGGACGATCACTTGGTCCGGCAAATTTGGGAGGCGATCGATGCGGCGCATTTGGACCGTCATTCCTACGTCTTGGTCATTGGGGGAGGGGCCTTTTTGGATGCGGTTGGTTACGCGGCGGCCACGGCGCATCGCGGCGTCCGCTTGCTGCGGTTTCCGACCACGACGCTGTCGCAAGATGACAGCGGGGTGGGGGTGAAGTGCGCCATCAATGCTTTTGGGAAAAAAAACTGGGTGGGAGCCTTCGCGGTGCCCTATGCGGTCATCAACGATTTCAATTTCCTGCACACCCAGTCCCCGACCACACGGCGTGCGGGCTTGATCGAGGCGGTGAAAGTCGCCTTGGTGAGAGATCGGAGTTTCTTCGAGTGGATGGAGGAAAACCTTGCCGCCTTGTCGGACTTGGAGCCAGCGGCCTTGGAAGCTTGTGTGGAAAAGTCCGCCTTGCTGCATGCGCAGCACATTGCGAACGGAGGGGATCCCTTCGAGGCAGGTTCGAGCCGGCCCTTGGATTTTGGGCATTGGGCGGCGCATAAATTGGAGGCGATGACCTCGTATCAGCTGTTTCACGCGCCGGCGGTTGCGGTTGGTTTGGCCTTGGACACGCTTTATTCTGCGCGAGTTGGCTTGCTCGAGTTCGCGGTGGCCGAGCGGATTTTCCGGGTTTTGGATGGTTTGCAATTCGGAGTGTATCATCCCGCGCTGGATTGGTTGGACGCGTTGGGGCGGCGGCGAGTCATTGAGGGCTTGGATGAATTTCGCGAGCATCTTGGTGGTGAGTTGACCGTGCTGTTGCTGGAGGATGTGGGAAAAGGCGTGGACGTGCACCAGTTGGACGAGGCGCTGCTTGGTCAGTGCATCGACGAGTTGCGGACTCGTTGGGAGAGCATGGGCTGAGCGCGCGTCATGGGGCTTGCATTTTCCGGGGGCATCTACGTAGTTTTCCGAATGCTATTCCGACCTTTGACCCGGCTTTTGCTTTGTTCCGCCCTGACATGGACGCTTCACGCGGCGGTTTCCTTGCCATCCGATGGCACCGCAGCCTTGCCAGCCAGCGTCGAAGGGCCTGCGAAAGAGGCGATGGATGCATTTCAAGCCGGTCGTCACGCCAAAGCCGTCGAGTTGGCGACCCCCTTGGCAGAGGCAGGAAATGCCGAGGCCATGTATTTGATGGGATTTGCGCACGAGTCCGGCCAAGGAGCGGAAGGCTCGAAGGATAAGGCGCTTGAGTATTATCGCAAGGCAGCCGCGGCGAAACACAAAGATGCAATTTACCGGATGTCCTTCATCCTGCTCGCGTCTGAGAAAGAAGAGGAACGTGATCAGGCGCGTGAGGCATTGGAAACAGCGGCGAAAGATGACCCCGCAGTTGCCGCGCGGATTTTGGGTGAGGCTTACCTGCGTGGCCGCCTGACCCCGGCACCGGATCCGGACAAAGCGGTCTTTTGGTGGAAGCGTGCGGCGGATGCCGGCGACATCCCGTCCGTGTTGTTGATTGCACGTTTTTATGAAGGCCAATTTGGTTTCCCTGAATTGAAGGACGCCAAAGAAGCGCACGCCAACTACGCCAAGGCGGCAGGCTTCGGCGATGCCGGTGCGATGGCGGCGCTGGGTTCGCGGCTTTTGAGCGGTGATGAAGCGCTGCGCGATGAGAAAAAAGGCCGTGAATGGCTGAAAAAAGCGATTGAGGCCAAAGAATACAGCGCGTATCTCGCTTTGGGCGACTTTGAGGAAAACGTCAAAAAAGACCTCAAAGCCGCGCTTGCCGAGTATGAGCGCGGCAAGGATGTCGAGCAAATGGACTGCACGCTGCGCACGGCGGATTTCTACATTGAGGGCAAGGGTGTGGAAAAAGACGAGGCGCGAGGCTTCGCCTTGCTGAAAAAAGCGGCGGAGGCAGGCAGCCCAATCGCCAGTTTCCGACTGGCCGTCCAAGCGCTTTCCGGCGAAAAGCCGGATCTTTTGGTGGGGTATGGCCACCTTCTTGCAGCGGCGAATGGCAACTTGGTGGAGGCGCAAAACGAGCTCGGCCTGCTTTACATCTCCGGCAAGCTCGCTGTGGCGGACTCCGCTGCTGGCACCGCGTGGCTCACACGGGCGGCGCAAAATGGCTATGCCCAAGCGCAAAACAACCTCGCCACCCTGTTTGAGCGCGGCGCGGGAGTCGCTCAGAGCATCGAAAATGCTGGCCAGCTCTACTCGCTCGCGGCCAACCAAGGCCACGGCCCCGCAACCTTGGCGCTGGCACGGCTCATCCGCGATGGCATCGGCACCAAGCCAGACCCGCTCAAGGCATGGGCGCTTGCCACTTTGGCCGAGGAACGCGGCGAGAAAGAGGCGCGCAAGATGATCACCGAAATTTCCTCCACGCTTGATGACAAGCAGATGGCTGCGGCGAAAAAGGAGCTGGAAGACCTCAAATCCGGCAAATCTGGCGAGGCCAAGCCTGCGGCTGATGCAGCGGCTCCGGCCAAGCAAGATTGATCATTCGCCCTTGCTGTGAAAGTCCTTGTCACTGCTGGCCCGACACGCGAGCCGATCGATCCGGTGCGATTTTTGACGAATCGTTCATCCGGGAAGATGGGTTACGCGTTGGCCGATGCATTTGTGCATGAGGGGCACTCCGTCTTGCTCATTTCTGGGCCGACAGCCTTGGATGTGCCTGCTGGGTTGGATTTCCTGCAAGTGGAGACCGCGGCGGAGATGCATGACGCGGTCGCCCGTTACATCGGGCGCATGGACCTTGCCATTTTTGCCGCTGCGGTGGCGGATTTCACGCCGGCGCGAGTGCCGGCGCAGAAAATCAAGAAATCTGGAGAAACGCTGACGCTTGAGCTCGTCCGCACGGCGGATATTCTGGGCTCCGCAAGGCGTGATTTTGGGTTTGGCGGCACCCTTGTCGGATTTGCTGCGGAAACCGAGAATCTTGAGGCGAATGCGCGCGAGAAATTGCAGCGCAAAGCCTGCGATCTCATCGTGGCAAACGACGTTTCCCAGCCGGGCATCGGCTTCGACTCAGACGTCAACGAAGTGTTGCTCGTCTATCCGTCGCACACCGAAGCCTTGCCGCCAGCGAGCAAGCATGACTTGGCGCATCAGTTGCTTGCGGCGATCCAACTCCTTCATTTCGAAAAAATTACAAGCACTCACACCCGCTCCAAAGATGACTGATCTCGCACTCGCCACTCACGCCGCCCTTGAGGCGGGCAAACTTCTTCGCAAGCATTTCGGCACGGACACCGTGGTGGATGAAAGCTCGGCGCATGACATCAAGCTCGCGCTCGACAAGGAATCCCAAGAATTGATCACGCAGATTTTGCTCGATGCGCGCCCGGGCGACGCGCTTTACGGCGAAGAGGGCATCGCTGGCAATCAGGATTCCGAGCGGCATTGGATCGTTGATCCGATTGATGGAACGGTGAATTATTACTACGGGATTCCGCATTTTTGCGTTTCGATCGCCTTGCGTGTCGGTGAGGAAATTGTGGTTGGCGTGATTCATGACCCGATGGTGGGCGAGACGTGGACGGTCGAAAAAGGGGGGGTGCCGCAGTTGAATGGCCAGCCGATCACGACCAGCAAGCGCACGGAATTGGCCGAATCCATCTTATTTGTTGGGTGTGGCAAAGATGACGCGGCGCTGCGGACTGGGATGGACCGCTTCCAGCGTGCGTCCCTGCGCGCTCGCAAAATGCGGATGATGGGATCTGCCGCGCTTGGCATGGCCTACATTGCGTGCGGCCGGCTCGACGCATACATCGAGTCCCGCATTTCCTTGTGGGACATCGCGGCTGGGAAATTGTTGGTCGAGGCAGCAGGTGGAGTGGTCGAGCTGACAGCGGTGACGGGATATGCGGATGCGTGGTCGATTGTTGCCAGCAATGGCAAAATCCCGGTGCAGGAAATCCTTTAAGCCGCCCTGCGCCCCACTCTCATGACCGGTATTGGATACGATGTGCACCAATTTGCGGAGAATCGTCCCTTGGTTTTAGGTGGCGTGACCATCCCTCACAGCCATGGCTTGGCCGGGCACTCGGATGCGGATGTCCTGTGCCACGCCATTGCCGATGCGGTTTTAGGGGCGATGGGCGAGCCGGATATCGGGTATTTTTTCCCCCCGGGAGACCCTGGTTGCAAAGACATTTGCTCGCTGAAGATTTTGGAAAAATGCCGTGAACTCGCCGACTCAGGTGGATTTGTGATCATCAATGTTGATTCCACCTTGATTGCGGAGGCCCCCAAAGTTCTGCCTCACCGTGATGCCATGCGGCAAAACATCGGCGCGGCCTTGGGGATTCCGCCGGGGCGTGTCGGCATCAAGGCCACGACCAACGAGACCATGGGCTTCGTGGGGCGCAAGGAAGGGATCGCGGCGCTGGCCGTGGCGCAAGTTGAGTTGCGCACGCCGGTGGATTGAGTGGGAAAACTCGGCGAAATTTGACTTCAGCGTGCCGCGCCGACGGTTTCCAGAACGCGGCCGGCGATGATATCTGCGTGGGCGTCCTCGCCCTCAGAGCGGAGGAAATCGCAATAATTGGCTGAGACCGCCTCCAAATCTTCCGAGTATTGCTTGCCGAGCGACTCGAAGCCGGTGAGGGCGCGTTCGAAATGCCGGCGTGCCCAAGAGCGGTCGCCAGTGTCGAGCAGGGCGAGTGCGAGGTTGTTGTGGGATTGCGCCGTGTCCGGGTGCTCCTCGCCGAGGAGCTTGCGGCGTGTTTCCAGGGCGATCATGTGCATTTCACGAGCCTGTTCGAAGAAGCCGGCGCTTTGGTAAAGTGCGCCGAGATTGCTGGAGACTGTGGCGGTCTTTTCGTGTTCTTGGCCGAGCTGGGAGTGGTGAATTTCCAGGGCGCGGAGGAAGTGAGATTCTGCGGCTTCCAAGTCCCCGGCAGCCTTGGCGAGGAATCCCAGATTGTTTGCGATCGCGGCGATGTCGAGCTGGAGCGGCGGTTGGCAGCGCTCAAAAAAGTCGATGGCGAGTTGCCAATTCCGCCGTGCGTCCTCGCTGCGGCCGACGGCGTCATGGGCGGCTCCGAGGCCGGCGTAGAGGCGGCCGATTTGGTCGAAGCGGTCTGGCCGATCTTCCAATTGGTCGATGGCTTGTCGGTAGTCCTCGCGGGCGAGCTCGTGGTTTCCAAGTTCCCGGTGGATGTCGGCGCGGATTTCAAGAGCCGAGGCAAATGCGTCGATGCTATCGAGGTCCGTGGTGAGGCTTTGCTGGCATTTCTCCACGGCGGCGCTGGCGGCGTGGAGGGCTTCATTCAAGTTTCCGGCGGCGCGGAGAGTCTCCACGCGGTCTTGGAGGATGCCAATGAGGGTAGCGGTTGGTGAGTCCATGGTTTGTGGGATTTAGGACACTATCGACGGTTTCCGTCATCTGACGAGCTGAAATCACGGCTTGGAGAAAGTCTTTCGATCAACTCGCTGCGAGCGTGTGGGAGTTTTCCCAGGGCGTCGCGTAGGGAATCCTCTGCCCGGGTTGCCTGATGTGAGATGCCGAGGTGCCGTGCAAGCTCCGTTTCAAAATGGCGCATGGCGCGCAAACTGGCGGGCGCGGTGTCGAGGTGGTTCAGCGCGCGGCCTAGCAGATTGTGCAATTCTGGCTCGGGGTGTTCCGGCTCGACAGCGCTTTCCAGCAGTTGGCAAAAATACGCGGCGAGGAGCGTGGAGCTGTAGTTGCGGCGCAGTCCTTCGCGCCATTCGCGGATGGAGACCTCGCGCAGAGAGTGGAGTTCTCCGCGGCGCGTCCGGCTGAGTGCGATCTCCCCGGCGAAAAACAAGTCGAGCTGGCCGGCGAACGGGCTTTTCGGGCGGAGCGCGCCTTTCGCCACGGTTTTCACCAGCCCGTGCTCGGCCGTGAACCAGTGGACGATCAGGCTCGTCTCGGTCAGGCGGGTGAGGCGGATCACGATGGCTTCCGTGGTTTGCACAGCGGCAGCATAGCGAGATTTCGCGCGGCGGCTAGGCCGGAAACCGTGCAATCGTTGGGAAATTCCCGGAATTTATGCCGAAAAGGTACATTGACCCGAAGCGGTAAAATCTATCAGAGTGTGGGTTGTGCGGCGAACTAACATCTACAGGAATATTTGAAAATTATTCGGTCAAATCAGACATGGCGTGTGGTCGATTCATTTACTGGATTGAGCCATTGCTTGGAGCGATTGGCCTACCAGCAAGGGTATCGTGTGGCAGATGTGTGCGGTGCCTTGGGTTGCAGCAATCGTTACTTGCATACGGTTTTCATCCGTGACGTGGGTCTTGCGCCGAAGCATTGGATGAAGTTGGAGCGGATGGTGGTGGCGCGGCGCAAGTTGGCTGCCGGGAAGAGTCCGGAGCGCGTTGCGGCGGATTTGGGTTTCATGTCAGTGCAGGCTTTCGCCCGGCAGTTTCATGAATTTTACCAAGTTTCCCCGGCGCGCTATTTGGTGGACCGGGGAATTTTGGACGACTGAGCGGAGCGCGTCGTGGCTGGGGCTGGGGCCGGAGTTTAGCGGCGCGGGACGCTGAGGACTTGGCCGGGCTGGATGAGGGTGCCTCGGATGCCATTCGCGCGTTGGATGGCGGTGACTGAGGAGCCGGTGCGGCTGGCGATGGCGGAGAGCGAGTCACCTTTTTTCACGACATAACGGGCGGCGGCGGGCTTGGCCTTGACCGGAGCGGGTTTGGGCTTGGCCTTGACTGCGACGCTGGTTGTTGCGGGTTTTGTGGGTGCCTTCACCCCGCTGCGAGCGCTGCTGGACGCGCTCGGCTTGGAGCTCGAGCGGCTGGCGAGTGGGACCGAGTTTTGCGGAGGCTGGTCGTTGAGGGCGATTTCCGGGAGTTGGTCGCTGCCGATCTCGTGTGGGGACGGAGGGCTGCCGCTGCGCCGCCATTTTGAGGGATTGTCCGCCCATTCCTCGACGTAGTTGCCATTGCGGTCAAAGGGGCCGGTGTTGGCGAGCTGGCCAGAGCCGCCGCTCGATTTTCCCGGAAGTCCGCAACTGGAGAACGCGAGGGCGATTGCGGAACATGCGGCGGCGCAGAGTGCGGTTTTCATGCAGAGGATGATGCGGAATCGGGAGCCTTTGGCAAACATTGTTCCGGATGCCGGGAAATTTTTCCTCAGGCTTGGAGCGCGCGCAGGGCACCCCGGATGAGGGCTTCCGTGGGGGCTTTGGCGTCGGCATCTAGGACTTTGCGGACGGCTTTGCGTGCGTCCACCTGCTTGTATCCAAGGGCGATGAGCGCCAGCTCGGCATCTGCGGCGGAGGCGCTGACTTGGCCGGCGGCGGCATCCAGCCAGGTCTCGGTGACGCCGACCTTGTCCTTGAGTTCAAGGACGATGCGCTCTGCGGTTTTTTTTCCGACGCCTTTGAGTTTTGAGAGCGCGGCGACGTCGCCGGTGACGACCGCCTGCTTGAAGCGAGTCACATCCATGCCGCTGAGAACGGAAATCGCCATGGTCGGGCCGACGCCGCTGACGCGGTCGAGCAGCAGGAGAAACACATCGCGTTCCTCCTCGCTGGCGAAGCCGAAGAGCTTTTGGCCGAGTTGGCTAAAGTGGAGGTGGGTGCGGAGGTCCACTTGCAAGCCCTCGGCCGCGTGGAGGCGATCAAAGGTCGAGAGCGGGATGAAAACCTCGTAGCCGACGCCATGGACATCCACGACGAGACGGTTCGGGTAGGCCTCGAGGATGCTGCCGCGGAGTCTGGCGATCATGATTTCCGGTGGGTGATCCGGCTTACTGGACGGGTGGGGTGCCGGTGAGGCGGGCGATTTCCGACTCCATGGCGAGGGCCCATTTCTCGTATCCTAAGGCTTGAGGGTGGAGGAAATCCGGCATGATTTCCTTGGGCAGCGTGCCATCCGCCGCGAGGAATGCGGGGGACATGTCGAGCCAATGGATTTTATCGCCGTCGGCAAAAGCTTTGATTTGCGCGTTGATCGCGTCGTTTTGGAGGCGGAGTTTGCCGTCGGGCTTCTCGTCGCGCGGGAAGATCGAGAGCAGCAGGATTTTCGAGCTCGGGCTGTGGTTTTGGAGGAGTTTGAGGATGGCTTGGATGCCCTCGGCAGTTTGTGAGGGAGTTTCTGGGCGGTGACCGGTGTTGTTGGTGCCGATCATGACGACGAAGAGGGAGGGATTGACGTTTTTGAGTTCGTCATGGGTGAGGCGCCACAGGACGTGTTCGGTGCGGTCGCCGGAGTATCCAAGGTTCAATGACTTGCGGTGCGCATAGTATTTATCCCAAGTGGCCTTGCCGTGCCCTTCCCAGCCTTGAGTGATGGAGTCGCCGATGAAGACGAGCTGGTGCCCGCCTTGGGCGGCGAGGGACTTTTTCTCCTCGTGGCGTGTTTTCCACCAATCTTGTTCAAGGCGCTCTGCGGGGGTGAGCGCAGTGATGGCGGCCGGGGCGGTTTCGGCGGCGGTGAGGAAGGAACCGAGCATGAAAAATAGGGCGGTGATGCGCATGGGTTAGCTTACGCAAAGCACCGCCCCGGATGGCAAGCGGCAATCCTAGATTCTAAGCGCTTTACTCGGAACCGTCTTCAGGAAGCACCGTGACGATCGTGGGAGAAGCAGAGAAAATCCGCGTGGCGACCTCGCGGACCTGCGCGGCGGTGAGGGCTTTGTAGGCGGCAGGGAGCTTGCGGTGTTCTTCTGCGGAAAAGCCATACATGATGCTCAGCGCGACTTGGCGCGCGTTGACCGAGGAAGATTGTTGTTGGATGGCAAGGCTGCTGAGAACGGTGGAGCGGACTCGTTCGAAGGTTTCGTCCGGGATGCCGTGGGTGGCGATTTTTTCAATTTCCAAGAGCAATTCCTTGCGGGCGAGGTCCACTTGTTCCGGCGATGTGG
>JBILPN010000455.1:0-3636 GCA_044373865.1 Luteolibacter sp.
CATTCGAATTCGGCGTGGCCTGATTCCACGCCCGGAACCGTCGAGATGCAGAATAGACCGACTTTCGCCCCGATCCACACGCCGGGCACGGCTTGGAACGCAGGCCCGACTTGATAGAACGGAGCGATGGCTGTGGCGATGCCAAACCGGCAAAGGCCGCCATTGTCCACGCGAACCATCAGGGTGACATCGGAAGCTTCAGTCACGGTCACGGCCTCGCCGACACATGCTCCCGAGACCATGAGGCGCACAAGGTAGCCGGCGTCTTCGCGCTTTGCTTCGAGGGCGGCGTAGCGTTCGCCCATCACCACCAGTCCGGCGCGGAGGTGGGAATGCCCGGAGGGAAGCTCCATCCTCGTGGCCACCGAAAATTCCGGGGCCGGAAATTTCTGCAACAGGACGTTTGGCGCATTCGACAACACACCGTCCTTGACGAACCGTGGCTTGAGTCGCAGGCGTCCGGGCCGGCTGGAGAGTGAAAACCAATCGTTGCTGGCGTTGGCATGCCACTGCCATTGCATGCCAAGCGTTGGCTGGTCGAATTCATCGCTGTCCAGAGGAACCAACGGCGGGTTGTCGCAAGCGAGCGGCATGCGATGGCGCAGGACCGGACGGCCTACTCCGTTTTCGTCCTGCTCCTCACCGATCAACGGCCAGTCATCCTCCCAGCGGACTGGCTGCAGGTGGACGATTCTGCCGTAGGGTTGTTTTTCTTGAAAATGCAGGAACCACCAGTCGCCCGCAGGGGTATCAACCAGTGCGCCCTGATGCGGGCCGTTGACTTCGGTGCCGCGCTGGGCAAGCAGGATCTTCTCCTCGTAAGGCCCGTAGATATGGCGCGACCGGAAAAGGGTCTGCCAGCCGGTTGGCACGCCCCCGCCCGGTGCGGAGATATAATACCAGCCGTTGCGCTTGAGAAATTTCGGGCCCTCTAACGCCGGCAGTGCGGGATCGATTTCGGCAACTATTTCGCCGTCGCCAAGGATCGTGCGGGCGTCCGGAGACATTGGCCGCACATGCAGTTTGTTACGAATTCCCGCCCGCGAACCCGCATAAGCATGAATCAGATAGGCCTTGCCGTCGTCGTCCCACAGCGGGCAGGGATCGATCAGACCCTTTCCAGCCATCAGCAGGTGGGGTTCCGACCAATCGCCTTCGGGATGATCGGCGGTGGTGACATAGATGCCTTCGTCCGGAGTCGGGAACACGATCCAGAATTTGCCGTCATGATGACGGAAGGCGGGCGCCCATACGCCATGACCGTGCTGGACTTCCGCGTAGCGTGGATCGGGAAGAGCCTTGAGCGCGTGATTGACGATGCGCCAGTTGACGAGATCGCGCGAGTGGAGGATCGGCAGTCCCGGGGTGCATTGGAAACTCGAAGCTGTTAGAAAAAAGTCCGAACCCACGCGGACCACGTCAGGGTCCGAATAGTCGGCGTGAAGCACAGGATTCCGATAGGTGCCGTCGCCCAGGTCTGGAACCCATGGATAAGAATGATCGTTGTGTTTCATGATTCGGTCGGGGCTTTGGTGGACACAATCAGCCGGCGCTCGCGCGCGATGTTAGGCACCAGCAGTTGGAGGACGCCCAGGGAAAGGAGATACATCAATGAGAAGTAGGCGAAGACCCAGACATAACTCCCGGTCTTCTCAAGGATCAGCCCGGTGAAGCCATTGACGAATCCACCGGTAAAATAGGCGACGAAGCCGCCAAGCCCGACGACCGAACTGATCGCCTCCTTGGGCATCGTATCCGAAACGACGCTGAAGAGATTGGCCGACCACCCTTGATGGGCGGAGCCGGCGAGACCGATGATGAGCACCGCCATCCAGACGCTTCCCGCGAAGGGCGCGAAATAGATCGGCACCACTGCCAGCGCGCAAACGAGCAGCGTGAGCTTGCGAGCCTTGTTGAGGGTCCATCCCCGGCTCATGAACTTGCCGGAGAGCCAGCCGCCGCCGACACCGCCGGCCGCCGCGAGTGCGAAAAACACCGCGGTCCAGACTCCGGTGCCCTTGAGATCGAGATCGAAACGTTTACTGAGGAAATCTGGCAGGAACGACTGATAGAAGCCCCACGCCGGCCCGGCGAGGATGCTGGCGATGACATAGGCCCACACCGCGCGGTATCCGAGCAGCGAGAGCCACGGCACGCGTTTGGGTGATTCCTGCGTCTCGGGCTGACCGTCAAGGATATAGGCCCGCTCGCTTGCGGTCAGCATCCGGTGATCCTTCGGCTCGTCATAGAGCGCCTTCCATGCGATGAGCCAGAGGATGCCGGTGGCTCCGGTTAGGTAGAAGGTCATTTCCCAGCCGACCCATACGTAAAGCACTGGCACGAGCAGCGGACAGACCACCGCGCCGACATTGGAGCCGACGTTGAACCAGCCGGTGGCAAGCGCCCGCTCTTTCACCGGAAACCACTCCGCCACGACCTTGATCGCGGCCGGGAAATTCGCGCCCTGGGTGAGGCCCAGCGCGATGCGCGCGACGACGAATCCCGCGACGGTCATCGGCATCGCCAGCGTCGCCATTGCCAGTCCGCTTTCGGTTTTCCGGAGCCAGGGGAAGCCGAACGTGGCGTCGATGTCGATATAGGCGCAGAAGCCATGGGCGATGGCTGCAAGGCTCCAGAGAAGCACGAATAGCGGTAGGCCCTTCTTCGGGCCCATGCGGTCGATGATGTGGCCTCCGAACAAATAACCGAACGCGTAGGCGAAGGACTGCGCCGCAGCGATCATCCCGTAATCGGTCTCGCTCCACCCGAGCAGCGCGCTCAACTCGGGTTTGAGGATCGCGATGATCAAGCGGTCGAGATAGTTGATGACGATGGAAAAGAACAACAGCAGGCAGATGACCCAGCGGATTTTGCCGGGCGTTGCGGAAGGCGAAGTTAAATCGTTAGGGCTCATTGGAACTTGATGATGGCATCGCCCACGGGTTCGTTGACCATGCCGGTCACGCTGGCGCGAAAGGTGCGGAGTGAAGGGCCGGTTAGACCATCGAGGACCACGTCGGAAAAGAGGACGTCGCGCGCGTGGAAGACCAGCGCGCCGGTCTTGGCGGAGATTTTTACATCGCGCAGCGTCACGCCCTGAATCGGCTCGCGGGGATGTCCCCAAAGAATGATCGAGTTGCGGCAGCCCTCCGCCACCAGCGACTCGATCGTCACGTTGCGCCAAATTGGCACGCGCGCGCCCTTCGGCAGGGACGCTTCCCGCGAAGGGTGCGCAGGAACCTTCGGATAGTAACTGCTGATATAAATCGGGTAGCGGACATTCTTCATCTGGATCTCACGGAACCGGATGTTTTCGACGATGCCTCCGTTGTCCTCCCGCGCTTTCATCCGGATGCCGGAGGTGGTTCCATCAAAGGATACCCGCTCCACCGAGACATTGCGAATGCCGCCGCTCGTGTGGCTGCCGATCGAGATCCCATGGCCGAAGCCAATGCGGCAGTCGCGGATCGTGACGTTTTCGACTTCGGGCAAGCCCGGTGTGCGGGCATCGCCACAGAGCAGGACGATGTTGTCGTCGCCGGTGCTGATGTCGCATCCGGTGATGAGCACATTCTTCACATGTGAGAGATTCAGCGCGTCAGTGTTCGCCGAGTCGTCCGGAGCCTCGGCTTTGAT
>JBILPN010000456.1:0-3633 GCA_044373865.1 Luteolibacter sp.
GCCAAGGCGGATATCCTCGTGCAGATCACCGCCGGCCGCTTCCCGATCAATGAAACCGACGACTGGGCGCGGAAGTGGGAACTGTGGCAACACTACTATGTGCAGGCGTTCTACCTCGGAAAAAACTTTGATGTGACACGCTATCAAATGTTTAATGAGCCGGATCACCCGAATGCCAATGGCATCACTCCGTCGAACTGGTTTCTGCGCCTGCGGCTTGCTGCCGACGCCCTCCAGTGCGGGATGGCGGACATGAACGCGCTCTACGGAAAATCCCTCGTTCCAAACATCTACGCGCCCGTCACCGCCGGCGGCACGGGTTCCTACGCCGATTGGGGAGCGCGCGCCATCAACAACCGGCATAAGAATTTTCTCGGGGTCTCGGATCCCAACTATCTCGCGGTGAATTTCTATGCCTATCATCAGTATAACAGCGACCCGGCATCCTACGGATCCACGATGAGCGGCATCCGAAGTCTGATGGCCGCCGACATGGCACCTGAAACACCTTTTCCGATCAGTGTCACGGAGTTCAATGTCCACAGTGGCAGTTTCTTCGATACCTTTCCGGAAACCCTCGATCACCCGAGCAAATACCCGCGTCTTGGCGCGATCGTGGCGAATCTGGCGAAGAATTCCGCGAAGGAACTCTATCTGTTCAAGTTCCCGCAAACCTCGCTCAGCGGCACTTATGGAGTTGCGAAGAACGGCATGTTCTACCGGCAGAATGACTCATCTCCGAACCACTACGGCGGCGCGACCAAAGCCGCCGAGGTTTACCGCCTGTTTGCCAAGGCCAATGCGCCGGGCGGAGTTCTCAAGAATTTCACGCTCGCTTCCAATGGCAGCCTCGACCAACTCGACGTTGTCGTCAGCCGCAATCTGGCAACAGGAACTTATTATGTCTTCTCCGTGAACAACAACAGCAGCGGTGCCAGCATGGTCCTCGACACCGCGGCATGGGGGATCCCGGCAGGCTCTGCCTATCTGCTCGAAGAAGTCAGTGAGAGCTCTTACGGAGCCGGAAGGAAGTGGGACACGGTTTTCGCGGACGGCACCTTGTCTGATGGCAGCGGTAACCAACTTTTTCAACCGGCCCGCAGCGTATGGCTGTTCACCATTCCCAGCAAATTGTTGCAGGCGCCACAGATCGTGGCGGCAAGCGATGACAGCACCGTCAAGGACGGCACCAACGGGGAGACCAACTACGGGTCTTCGACCACACTCATTGCCCGCAACGATCCCTCGAACGTTTCCGCCAGGAGTGCCGCATTGATCAAATTCCAGATACCTCTGATCTATCCGCCGGACATCCAACTCGCGGCGCTCTCCATGCGAGCCCGCACCACCACCAGCAATGCGACGGTGCAATCGCACGTCTATGGCTTGTCCGACGATGCCTGGACGGAGAATGTTGTTAGCTGGTCCAATGCGCCAAACCTCACCAAGGGCGCAGCCGCTGGAAATCTCATCGGGGACCGCGTCATCACGGGCCAAGGCGACAGCACGTTCATCCAAGGGCAACTCGTCGCGAGTTCCACCTCACACTCCGAAAAGCTGATCGACGTCACGGATTTCCTGCGGCAGCAGGCGGATGGCAAAGCCTCGTTCCTGATCACCCAGGACCCGCGCTGGGACGTGGCGCTGCCCTCGCTGGAGATTGGTGACACCCAGGCGGATGGTATTGAAATCCAAGCCACCGAAGGTTCCTCCGCGAATCATCCCGGGCCGCAACTGAAACTCGTCCGGCTCAAGGATAGCGATGGTGATGGTATCAGCGATGAAGCGGAAACCACGGTCTTTTTCACGCTGCCTAACGTGGCTGACACGGATGGAGACGGCGTTTCCGATGGTGTGGAAATCCTGGTCAATGGAACCGACCCCCTCAACTGGCAGCCCGCCGTGACCATCACCAGTCCTGCTGAAGGTGGCCAATTCGCCTATGGAAAAGCGATACCATTCACGGTCGATGTGCAACCGGCCGGCAACAATCCGGTGATCACCAGCGTGGCGTTCTTTGATGGTGAAACCTTGCTCGGCACCGACACCACGGCACCCTATGAAACCTCGATCACACCGGGTGGTGGATCGCATTTCCTCAAGGCGATTGCCACCGACTCCAACGACATCATTGGAACCAGCGGCATCGTTCGGATCGATGTCTCGGACCCGCCACCGCCTGTCGATTTACTCAGATGGAATATCACTGAAAATACCATCGTTGTGGGAAGCGGAATCGCCACCCCGGCAGTGACAGGAGTGAGTGGCAGCGTCCTGACCGGCGGCGGCAGTCAAGGAAACTCGAGCTCCCCGTCTAACACCTGGAACCGGACATTCACCACCACCGCCAATTTCAATGCGGCGCAGGAGGCTGGGAATTTCTTCCGCTTCACGACCACCGCCGCCGCTGGATTCTCGGTGAGAATCCATGGTATCGAGGGCTTGCGCCTTTCGAGGACCGACACCGGTCCCGCCTCCGCCGGTTTGTTCTATAGCACGGATGGCGGCACCACATTCACGCAAACTGGAAGCACCTTCAATGTCGGCACCGCGCAGGCATCCGCGGCCACCGCTTTCGCTTCGACGATGTCGAGCACCCCGATCCTGATGGGAGAGGGGACCACGATCCACTGGCGCCTGGTGGTTTTCGGGACCGGTGGCAGACTGGGGATTGGCAAGGTGACAGGTTCGGATTTCACTCTCATGGGTGCCTCGATTCCGAATGATTACGCCGCATGGGCAACTGCTAACGGCATCAGCGGTCAAGCTGCCACCGCTGACTTCGACAAAGATGGAATCGCCAATCTGGTGGAGTATGCGCTCGGCCTTGATCCCACATTATCCAGCGGCCAGCCCGGCACGTTCAGCGGCGGGATTCTCAGCTTCAGCAAGGGGGAGGTGGCCAACGCCAACGGGGACGCGACCTATAAGATCGAACAATCGGCGGACCTCGCCGGATGGATTCCCGTGACGCCCACCGTGAACGATGCGAACACCATTTCCTTCGCCCTGCCTCCCGGTGAAACTCGAAAATTCCTCCGGCTCAGGATCACCCTGGCTCCCTAACCCATCATTGATTGTGCACTCATCATTCTTCTGCAACCGCGATCCGTCGATGACGACAACTTGCAAATTCGCGGTGATCAAATCCGTCTCCCCGGTGGGCGAGCGTGGCTTTGCATTGGTGGTCACGCTCTCATTGATGGTATTACTAACTGTTCTGGCCGTGGGTTTGCTGTCGCTTTCCGCCGTGGAATTGCGCGTGACCGGCCAAAGTCAGGCCATGGCAGTCGCCCGCGCCAACGCCCGACTGTCCCTGATGATCGCGCTCGGGGACTTGCAAAGGACGATGGGTCCCGATGGCCGCATTTCCGTGCCTGCGGAGCAATCGCTGCCTGTGGCCAGTTCAGAAAGCAGCCCACACCGCCAGTGGACGGGAGTCTATCAGGCGTGGGATGCCGACCAAGGACTGAGCGTCCGCCCGCAGCCGAAGTTTATCCAGTGGCTCGCCAGTTCGGCAAAGCCGGAGGAGGTGCGCGAGCGGTCATTTGCAGACTCGCAGAATCCAACGGAAATCACGATGGTCGGAGCCGGGACTCTCAACTCGCAGACCTCTCCCGCAGCGGGTGCCGT
>JBILPN010000457.1:0-3623 GCA_044373865.1 Luteolibacter sp.
CTCCGTTCACATTGGAAACCACTGGCTCAGCCGCAAAGAGTGAGGAGGACAGCCCGACCGCAAGGGCAAGCGCGGCGATCCAGCGGAACGTCGATGGGAGTGGTGTGGATTTCATGAGTGAGTGAGTGGGAGATCGTTTGCATGCGATGAATTTGCACTTGGCGGAAAAGCCGCTGACTGGGCTGGAGGCGAAAGAAATGGAAGTGGCTGCGTAGGTAAAACACCTACGCTGACAACTCGCCAGGATCGACTCGCGAGCCGTGACTGAGAATTCATGCAACTGTTTTACCTGATGCGGACCATGGCCGGAACAACTCATCTGTCAACGTAGAAGTTAGGTTACGTCCTGCCAGACGGAGTCGTCGAGCTTGTGGTGGTTGCGGTTTTTCACACTCCAATGCCCCCGCACAGCCCGGCCGACATGCCCCGGATTGAAGGGGTGGCAAGCTGGAGATGGATGTTTCGAAGACTTCGAGGGATACGCGGTGTAGATGATTGTGCGACTCAGCGAAAGCAATGCTAGGTTAGCTCCCGGGAAATCTATAACAAGTTTTCGATCCTCAGTTTTTGGGTGAAGGATCGCACCAGTTGTCTCACCGGTGACAGATCCATTGAAAAAACGTTTTTCTAGTTGCTTTACAAATTGGATTGGCAAAGCCGATGGGTTACCTAGCCTGTGCCAGACCGAGCAGGTCTTCAATGTCGTTTAAACCGTTCATTCTGTCAGTGCACCTTGCCGCATGCCTCATCAGCTTGGGTGGCTCGACGGGCGCAATTGCCGGGGAACTCGACCAAGTTTCCATCGCTGATCTGCAGCGACAACTGGGAGAAATTGATGCCGAACTTGCCGATCTATCACGCATGAGCCTTAACAGTGGGGTGGGCCCGATCGGATTCCGGTCGCGGAGCCACCCGGATGCGGAACACCTGGAGTGGGCGCGGGTGGACCTGAGTCGGGAGGCGGTGATCGACGAGGTCGTCCTGGTCCCGGCTCTGTGGCGGGATTTGAACGCGGGCTTTGTCTCAGACGCCTTTCCCGCCAACTTGAGGATTCTTGCCGGGACCGCCGGAGATCCGACGGGCACGGTTGTAGCGGAGTTTCGCGACACCTCCCACCTGTTGCCGCGCACTGCGCCGCTGGTGGTGCCGACAGGCGGAATCCGGGCGTCATGGGTGAGAATCGAGACTGACCGATTGTCCCGCCGGGCTTTCGATGGAAAATATATCTTCCAGCTCGCCGAGATGTTGGTTTATGCGGGTGAGTCCAATCTAGCGCTTCATCGGCCGGTCAGCGTTTCACCGACTGAAAGAGAGTCGCCAGGTTGGAATCCGGTATTTCTGGTCGATGGCATCCTGCCCTACGTCATGAACTCTGGCCGTGGAAACCCGAGCTTAGCCTTCATCAGTGAGATTGGTATTGGCAACTTCCCGTCGATCGAAATCAACCTTCAGCGGGAACACCGTGTTTCAGGGATCCGACTTCATGCGGTGGATCAGAGCGACACGGTGCCCCAGGCCTACCCCGGCGATTACGCCTTGCCTCACCGCTTCCGCATCGAGGGAGCAAACGATGCGAGCTTTGCCGATGCGCGGATTCTGATGGAGGCAAGCCCGACTTCGATCTACGAATTGGGACCGATCATGGAATGGAATTTTGAGGCAAGTGGCTGTTGCTACCTGCGACTGACGGCATTCGATCCCTATTTTTCCCAAGAATCCGGGCGGCATGGCACCCGGATCGGCTATGCCGAGATCGAGGTGCTTGCCGATGGCAGGAATGTTGCTTTCGGCCAAGCGGCAAGTGCCGCCTTCAGCCCGGCCAGCTTAGGACGCCGCTTTGAGTCATTGACCGACGGCCATAATCTCTACGGCCATATCCTGCCGCTGCGACAATGGCTGGGTGAACTCGCACGGCGCCATGATCTCGAAACTGCACGGCTACTGGTGGTCACGGACTTGTCTGGAAAACACGCACGCCAGCGGACCTTGTTGACTTGGATGTTTTGGATCGCCGCGTTTCTCGGCGCGGGCATTGGCTTCATCCTGTTTTACTATCACTTTCGCGCCCGCCGCCAGGAGGCGAGCATCCGCGAGAGGATCGCTGCGAATTTGCATGATGAGCTTGGTGCCAATCTTCACGCGATCGGCTTGCTCGGCGATCTTGCCAAGGATGCCGTGGATTCGCGCGAGGATCTGGTGGAAACCCTTGATCGCATCCGCAGCCTAACCGAACGCACTGGGTCCGCCGCACGGAACTGCGCCCATATGGTCGTTGCTAAAGGCGTTTGCGAGAATCTCGTTGCGGAAATGCAGCGCGAATGCAGCCGTCTATTGGCCGATCTCGAGCACTCGATCACTTTCGAAGGCGAGGAAATCCTGCTCCAGTTGGCCCGCAGCAAACGCATCGATCTTTATTTGTTTCACAAGGAAGCCCTCATCAATATCATCCGCCACTCTGGTGCCACGGAGGCGACCACGCGAGTGGTTGCATATCCCGGTGAAGTTATTCTAACGATCACTGACAATGGTTGCGGGATCGCGGGTGGCTCTCCATCGTCGCTCAAACGTCGGGCCCGCCTGCTCGGCGCAGACCTTTGCGTGGAACAGCCCGAAGCCGGTGGCACCCGTATCGTCCTCAAACTCAAATCCCGTAAATTCCGATTCCTCAAATGAAAAAACCGGTCAAGGTGATGCTCGTCGAAGATAATTCGGAATTCCGCAAGGTGATCCGCCTGGCTTTGGTGCGCGATGCCGCCATCGAACTGACCAGCGAGTTCGGCACTGCGGAAATTGCGCTGCGTAGCCTGCGCGATGGCTCAGCCTTGGGGAGTCCAGACGTCATTCTTTTGGACCTCCGCCTTCCCGGCATGGGAGGCCTAGACGCTCTGCCTCACTTCACCATCACCGCCCCTCAAGCAAAGGTGATCGTGCTGACCCAGTCTGACTGTGAGGCCGACGTGCTGCATGCCATCGCGCTCGGAGCGGCGGGCTACTTGCTGAAATCCTCCACGATTACCCAGATCAAGGAAGGCATTCGGACCGTAATCGATGGCGGTGCCTCGCTTGATCCCGGTGTGGCCAAATTTCTCCTCAAAACCCTTCAAGCGCGCCTGCCGAAAACTTTCATCTACGGGACGCTGTCCGAGCGCGAGTTAGAAATCCTCGCTCTGCTCGGGGACGGGTTAGTCAAGAAGGAAATCGCCGACCGCCTCGGCATCACCTACCCGACCGTTGATTCCCACGTCCAACACATCTACGAGAAGCTCCAGGTCCATAACGCGCCCGCCGCAATCAACATCGCCCATCGCTTGGGGATTTTCCCGCTGAAGCCATGATTTGCCTGATAGGTGTCCTCGTTGTCTCTTCCAATACATCTTGCGGCGCATCGTGAGAACACAGGATTGGCAGCATTTTTCACTGCTGTATCATCAAGCATTCCCAACACCCATGCCCGCAAATTTTCATGTCAAACACTGGCTTCAGCTCTGCATTGTTATTGGCTTCATTTGTCTGTTTGTTTTCCATGCTTGTGCGGAACAGGTGAAGCCAAATCTGCTTCTCATCCTTGCCGATGACTGGGGCTGGGGTGATCTGGGTTGTCATGGCCATCCCTACGTCCAAAC
>JBILPN010000458.1:0-3620 GCA_044373865.1 Luteolibacter sp.
CGTGGTTTGAAATTGCTTTGGAGTATTTGATTTCCTTCCAAACTTACCGGGCATGAGCTTGTCGTGCGCTGGCTCCGGTGTGGCATGGGCGCTGCACATTGTTTGGTGCAAGTGTAGCAAGTTGGTGGCGAAGCCATCACTCTGGAAAAGGCCGTCTATCGCTTTGACCAAGGCAAGCAATGGACACAACGCAAATGATCATGAAACCGGAAACCATTCCCCAACAAGAAACCACGCGGACGAGTCATGAAATCGAATCTCAGATCTGCCAGATGCGCAGCCGCATGGATGCAATGCTCGATGAACTTTCGCAACGCCTCACGGCTCGCACGATTTTCCAATCGGCGGCGGATTGGTGGAAGGCGGAAAATCAAGGCGGCGCGGCAGTGCGGAGTGCGATGAATACCGTCTATCAGCAGGCGAAGGAGCATCCGGCACCGGTTTTGCTGATTGGTGGCGGCTTGGCGTGGTTAATTTCTGAGCGCCTGCGGGATTCTGGCGATGGCTTGTTGCATGAGGCGGAAGACGCGCTGGTGCGGGGGAAGTTGGTGGTCGTAGAAGGCGTTGAGGCGGGCAGTGAGAAGCTGGAAATGGCTTATCATAAGCATCCTGTGGCCACTGGTGTGGCGGTGGCGGCGCTCGGCAGCTTGGCTGGATTTGCCATCTGGCGCGGCGTTTCGGTGGGGCATTCCAAGCGGAGTTTTTTCGATGAGCCCGCGGAAAAACTGAAAAGCTGCTGGAAAACACTGAAATCCTAGTTTTTTTGAACAAACTGTGAGATTGTGCGTCCCAAGGACATGAAGATTTTCGCTCAACTGATGTTTTTTCCGCTTTTGATGAGTCTCGCGGAGGCGGCGGAAAGGACCCGGGAGGTGGTCCGGGACTCGGCTGGCAGGATAGTGCAAACGATTGAGCATCAATCCATTGCTGGTGGCGGAGTGCGCTCGGTCACGCGCGATGCTGCGGGGCGGCTCACGGGCACTTCGGTGAGCAACCCGAGCGGGGCGAGCGGATCGCGGACGGTCCACCGGGATGCGAGCGGTCGGCTCACGGGAAACACGCAGACGACGGCTTCCGGCCAGTCGGAGCGAGCGGTTCACCGCGACGCTAGCGGCCGGATCGTCGGCACGGGCACAACGCAGACGACGGGAGCATCTGGCAGCCGGACTCAATGCCGTGATGCCGCAGGTCGGCTGACTGGAACGCAAACGACCCAGCAAAAGCCGGGCGGGGCCTTTTCCGGGGTTCGGCGCGATGCAAGTGGGCGTGTGCTTGGAACAAGCACCGCCACTGGCAAGGTCAAGCCACCCGTGGATTGCAAAAAGTGATTCCGCACGCAGGTTGAAGTTTGGATAAATTGAAGGTTCGCGGTTGGCGATTTCAGAATTCTCGGTCATGGTCCGCGCATGAATTTGCAAGGGCCGCTATCCCAGAAAATGTTCTCTGTCGCGAAACAATACATTCCCGGCGGGGTGAACTCGCCAGTCCGGGCTTTTCGGAATGTCGGTGGCGAACCATTCACCGTGCGCCGCGCTTATGGCAGCCGGATTGAGGACATCGATGGGAAGCACTACATCGATTACATCGGCTCATGGGGGCCGAATATTCTGGGTCACGCACCCATTGTGATCACCAATACCATTCATGAGGTGGCGAAAAGCGGGATTTCCTTCGGGATTCCAAACATGTTTGAGGTGGAAATGGCACGCACGGTTTGTGATTGGGTGCCGTCTGTGGAGAAGGTGCGGATGTGCAATTCAGGGACCGAGGCGACGATGTCCGCGATTCGCCTAGCGCGCGGTTATACCAAGAGGGACTGCATCGTGAAGTTCAATGGTTGTTATCACGGCCACAGTGACTCGCTTTTGGTGGCCGCTGGCTCTGGCGCACTCACCCATGGAGAGCCGGATTCCGCTGGAGTTCCCAAGGCGTTTGCGGAAAAAACCATTGTGCTGCCTTACAATGACGCCGCTGCACTGGAGGCTCTTTTTGCGGCGCGTGGCGAGGAAATTGCAGCGATCATCGTCGAGTCTTATCCAGCAAATGCGGGGCTGGTTTTTCCTAAGCCGGGCTACCTCGCGCTACTTTCTTCGATCACCAAGAAGCATGGAGCCTTGTTGATTTTTGATGAGGTGATGACGGGTTTCCGTCTTGGCAAAGCGGGCGTGCAAGGTTTGGAGGATTTGACTCCGGATCTGAGTTGCTTTGGCAAGGTGATTGGTGGCGGCTTGCCAGTCGGAGCTTTTGGTGGGCGTGCGGATGTCATGGATATGTTAGCTCCCAATGGGCCTGTCTATCAGGCGGGGACACTCAGCGGCAACCCGCTCGCGATGGCGGCGGGCTTGGCCCAGTTGCGCGAGTTAAGTGCGCATTCCGGATACGCACGTTTGGATGCGCTTGGGGGGCATTTTGAGAAGGGACTTCGTCAGCTGCTAGTGGAAAAGGGCGTGCCACATCGTTTTAACCGGGTCGGTTCAATGTTCTGTCTCTACTTCACGGATCGTGAGATTCTCAACGTGGATGACGTCATGAAGCAGGATCTTGAATTTTTCAAAAAGTTCTTCTGGGCGTGTTTGGAGCAGGGGGTCTATCTGGCACCTTCGCCTTATGAGACCGGGTTTATTTCGCTAGCCCATACGGAAGCAGATTTGGACGATACGCTCACGGTATTCTCAAAAGCTCTCTCGGGCATCTGAGTCGGCCGAGGAATGAGGCTGGATGCGTCGATGAGCGTTTTTTAGATGATCAGCGAGCGATCCATGATCGAACCAGCAGCTCGGAATTCCCGAGCTGCGGTTTTTCGCGGTCTGAGAAGTGGGGAGCGAAAGGTTTTACAAAATCGAGCCCGGTCCATAGGCGGCGGCGGCGGGACTGGCAGTTTCAAGCGCCCGGACGGCAGCGGCGAATGTGCCGATCTGTGATTTTGCTGCGCCCGACTCGCGGTCGCCCTTGGCGAGAATCTCATCCAACGCTACGCGGGAAAGCCCAAGCCTAGCATCTTCTGCTAGGCGCAAGACCAGGTTGTTTTTGTCGATTTTCCCCTCGCGAAGATCCTGCACCGTTGCCACCGCATGCTCTTTGATCGCCTTGTGCGCGGTTTCCCGGCCCACCCCGGATTTGACGGCTTCCATCATGATCGTTGTGGTCATCAGGAAGGGCAGGTAGTGAGCGGTCTCGGCTTGGATCACCGCTTCATAGGCATCCATTTGGTCCAGCACGGTGAGGAAGGTTTCAAACATCCCGTCAATTGTGTAAAATGCGTCTGGCAACATGATGCGTCGGACGACGGAGCACGAGACATCTCCCTCATTCCATTGGTCGCCCGCAAGTCCTGCGGCCATCGCGAGATAGCCTTTGAGAAGGATGTGAAAGCCATTTACCCGCTCGCACGAGCGAGAGTTCATTTTGTGTGGCATGGCGCTGGAGCCAGTTTGGCCGGGGGCAAATCCCTCGCTGGCGGTTTCATGACCGGCCATGAGGCGCAGGGTTTTGCAAAAGGAAGAAGGGCCGGAGCAAAGGTCGGTCAGCGCGGCAATCACCCGAAAGTCCAGGGAGCGTGGGTAAACTTGCCCAACATTGGTCCACACGGCTGGCATTCCGAGGTGGGCGACGACGCGCTG
>JBILPN010000459.1:0-3616 GCA_044373865.1 Luteolibacter sp.
GACCTGACCTCGTTCGGGTCGGACGGAATGTATGAAGGATCTGTTGCAAACGCAGTAGGATACCCTGCGGAGATCTGCCAGATCGCGTGGGGGGTGCCATTGGCATTAGTGCCTTTGTTCAGCACGCGCCCTTGAGTGAAGGACGGATAACGGGCGCGGATGGTGCAGCCCGTGATGGTCACGTTATTACAGCTTGTTAGTTGGAAGGTGCGTTGCTTTCCCACGACCAGCGTCACCCCATCGGCGTTGATGGAAAAATTCGTCCATCCGTTGAGATCGAAGGTGACATGGTCGGCGCTTTTGTCCGGCATTGGGTAAGTGCCGGGATTGATGGTGACGCTGGAATAACCGGCCTGCTTGACCGCCTGAATTTGGGAGGGCAACAAGCCAGGCCAGGCAGTGTCGCCGACTGGGCTGGAAGTGATCGGAACGACCTTGAGAATACCAGTGGTTAGCAGGCCGCTGCCATCCCATGTCAGACCTGACAAAAGCGAGGGCAGACTGAACGCCACTTGGCTCTGTGTGAAGCTGCCGCTGATGTCAAACAGCTTGAAGCTGTCGCCAGCTTGGAGGGCAGGTCCGATATTGTTGACGGACAGAACACCGGTCAGTGCCAGCGACGGGGCGGTGATAAGGTCGGCGTTTTGGGAATTTAAACGATCCAAGCGGAAGCTGAGTTCACCTGCTACGGTGAGCGGTGCAGCCAGCGTGAGACTGCCGATGCCGCTGGCCGGACCGGGCGCGAGCGTGCCCGCAGCAGCCACGGTGACGGCACCGGCCAACGAGCCGTTCACCTGCAAGGTGCCAGCGGTGACCGTAGTGGAGCCGCTGTAGGTGTGGCCGCCGCTAAGGATAATCGTGCCGCCTTGGGCGTCATTGACGACCAGTCCGGAGGAACCGGACAAGGCTGAGTTGACCGTCAAGGTCCCTCCGCCGCCACCTAAGCGGTAGGTATTACCGCCGGGGGTAATCGTGCCGCTCAAGGCCGTGCTCACCTGAGTGCCAACGCTCAGTGACGGATGATTGGACAGGTCGATGTTGTCGGCCGAAGAGGAAAAACTACCACCGAAGGCAATAGCTCCTGTGGAAGCCGTGGTCACCCGCGAGAGAAGGTATGAGAGCGTGGTAGCGTCGCCCACTGCCGCACCGTCGGTCTTGACGGTGATGTTGGTGCTAGGGCCTCCCATCGCAATAGAGTTTTTGAAATAGACAGCCCCCTTCTCGATTGCCACAGCACCCCAGTCATTGGTTCCTCCCAGTTCGAGCGAGTTAGCACCCGTCTTGGTGAGGGTGCCGCTACCAAGGCTGATGTTGCCATTGACAATCAAACGGGGCTGGCCGGTGACGGTGCTGTCGAAGGTGAGGTTTTGGTTAGCGCCGATGACCGCACCGCTGATGATCGCATTATTCCAGTCGTGGCTGATGGTCGTGTCCGCATTCAGCGTGATGCTTCCGGTCACGACCGCATTGCCGCCTAGGTTTAACGCTCCGTAAGTGCCATCTCCTGAGCCACTGAGGACAAGATCATTTGTCAGGTTGTTCGCCGTAAAGCCCTGCTGGAAATTGAATGCAGCTCCTGAGGCGACCGTAACCGCACCCGTCACTCTTTTATGGGATAAACCATCCGTCATGTCGAGGCGTCCACCAGCCACGGAGATCGGGCCGTTGAAGGTGTTGGCAACACCACCGATGAGGCTGAGGCTACCCTTTCCGGACTTCGTAAGTGTTCCGCCATTGCTGGCGAGGGCACCGGCCCATGTCACGTTCTGGCCGTTCGTATCGACGCTGTAGGCTTGGTTTGCCGCCGCGCTGAAGCGGGAAGAAAGGTCCGTCGCAATGCGGTTGTATTGCAAGGTGCCGCCACCGAAGCTGATAATGCCGGTGCTGCCGAGCGCGGCCGCATTTCCGATGGATAAAATGCCGGCGTTGATGGCAGTTCCGCCCGTGTAGGTATTGCTGGCGGACAAAACCTGCGCACCGTTGCCCGCTTTAGTGAGAGTCATCCCAACCGCGCCATCGGCGATGATTCCAGCGTAGCTTCTGCTGATGCCCGCCCCCGGATTCAATGTCAGGTTGGTCACGCCAGAATATCCGCCCGACGCCGTGTTAAAGAGAGAGGCAAGCTCCTTGCTACCCGTGAGGCCACCGAAGGTCGGAGTGGTGACTCCTGAGAGGACGAGGCCTTGGGAAGCTGACCCAGTGACGCTGTTCGCGGCATCAATCAGGCTGTTTTGGAGAGCGAGTGCATTGGAAAGAATCAAGTTTCCACCGTTTAAGGTCGCGGTGCCATCCAAAGTGTTAGCCCACGAAAGAGTCAAATCGCCGCTACCGTCTTTCCGCAGGGAACCGCCGGAGCTGGCGAGATTTGATGCGAAGGTCACAGGTTTGCCACTGAAGGTGACAAACTTGTATTGCTGATTCGCACTGGTGCTGAACTGTGCGGAGTAATCCGTGACCGGCGCAACATTGTATTGGAGGTTGCCGCCTCCGAAGCTGATCGTGCCACTGAGCGCATTGGCAGCGGTCGTCGCAAGAACCAGTGTGCCACTGTTGATCGCGACGCTGCTCGCGTTGGTCAGTGACGCGTTGTTGAGCTGAAGGGTGCCTGCGGAAAGTGTCACCGCGCCGCTAAGCGCATTGCCGGCGCTTCCTAGAATGAGCATGCCAGAGCCGTCTTTCGTGAAGCCACTGATTCCCGAGAGGCCCGCGTTGAGAAAAGCAGCTTTGCCGGATCCCAGTGGATTCACGGTGATGGTGGGCGTCCCTCCGGCGAATGTAAGAGAGTTGGACCCTCCGCTTAGAATCCAAGACCCGTCAGTTGCCGTGTCGAGGTTGCCAAAGATGAGATTTCCGATCGTGCGGTTTCCATTCAGGGCGACCGTCGTATCGGCAGCGATATTCAACTGGCTGAAATCAGCGGTGTTGCCACTCCCGTTGGCGATCACATTGCCAATCCAGTTTGCACTGAGAGTCCATTTGGCACCGCTCGCCGTGGTGTTCCATGTGCCGCTGGCAGCCTGGGTGTCCGGTGTCATGCCGCCGATGAGCAGGCCGCCCCCAAACGGAATGATGAGGCAGCGTATCGAGCTAGAAGTAATCATCATTTGGCGCATGAGTGGGTTTTTAAGAAGAATTAGCAGCCGATGACCGGGTTGACACTAGCAGGCTGTTTAAGGCCTGCTACCAGTTCCCCCTGATGAAATTGTAGGTCCCACCGTGGGCTGGCTTGTTAGCGAAGCTGATGTATTCAGCATGTTTGAATGAGGACACATGGCCGTCCACCCACAGGATATTGCCGCTGTTGTTGTGACGGGCGGCGAATGCCTGCCCTTCCGTCTTTGAAAAACCTGCGCCAAGCACCCATTCGCCGAATTGATTTTGTTTTACCGAGTCCTGGAGGTAAGGAGTCGCGGAAGGGTTTTTCACTGAGGCGAGTGTCACGACACCGTCGCCCTCTCTACCAAGGCGAGTGTTTGCAGCGTAATCGCCTGTGTAGGGCCACGCGGGTTCGTATGCCTTCCCATGCCCGGCTGGACAGCCGAAAACGACTGGCAATGGATCACCCTTGTGATAAGGGACGTATTCCCGTCCCATGTTCTGGGCGGCGGCGTCATAC
>JBILPN010000460.1:0-3613 GCA_044373865.1 Luteolibacter sp.
CAAGGTGCAAGGACGGGAAATGAGATCGCCTCCGGAACACCCTCTTCCACCCGACCCCACCTCACAAACTTCGCCTCCTGGCCGAAACCCATCCCACAAAACCCGTGGTTTCACGCAAATTCTCACCTCACACGCTTGCTATTGAGACGAATTCTCAATAGCAAGCGTCGTGAGCGAAGCAGAAAAAATTGCAGCCGAGTTTTGGTGGGGGGATGCTGAAAGTCTGCGTTGCGGCCGAGTGAGTGGCCGCATCCGTTCGGGTGGCTCGCGCTGGAATCTGTCATCCGAAGGCTCCATTTGGCTCTGGCTCAACTGCGAAGGCAGCGGCTTGATCTGGGGCGCAAGCGAGCGATTCATTCTCAAACCCGGCATGTATGCGCTGACGGGCGGCGGCCCCCGTGGCGATTGGTCCTGCGTCCGCTACCCGGGCAAGCACCGCCTCGAAGTCGTCGTCATCCCACGCCGCTGGTTCAAAGACCGCCTCACGAAAAATTCCGACTGGCTCCACCCCGACCTTGCAACATGGCTCAAGGGCGGCGCACCCATCGCCTTTTGCGGACTCATGGGCGTCTGGGAGCGCGACCTTTGCACCGCTCTCGACCAAGCCGCACGCGAAGCCGGCCCCAGCCGCCTGCTCGCCGAAGCACGCGTCCTCGAATGGGCCGCCGTCCGGCTTTTCCGCAACAAATCTGGCGAAAGCGGCGGGTTCTGCGCAACCCTGCGCGACCGCGACCCGGTGAAACGCGCCATTCACCTGCTTCGCGAACGGCTTGACCAAGCCCTCGATCTCAACGCGCTCGCCCGCGAAGTCGGCATCGCCCCACACTACCTTTCACGCCGCGTCAGCGCGGAAACTGGCAGCACGCTCCAACGCCACCTCCGCCGCATCCGCATCGAGCGCGCCTGCGAGACGCTGAGTTCCGGGAAAATGAATGTCACCGAGGTGGCGCTGGAAGTCGGATACCAAAGCCTCAGTCATTTCGCCAAAGCCTTCCGCGAGGAAACCGGCCTTCCTCCCGGAAAATGGCCCAGGCGTGACGTGGACTAAAAATCGCAAGCAAACGTCCAAACTCGGCAAGCCACCGTTAGCCGGAACACCGCCCACCGCTCATCATGTGGGCCAGATGAACTGCTCCCACCACCTCACAAATTTCATTCGCTGCTGCCCAATCGTTCTTGCCGCCTCTCTTGCACACGCGGCCCCGACTCTGACGAAACTGCATGATTTCAACAACTCGGGCGTGATGCTAGGCATCCAGGGAGCCTATGACACCCCCGTCCTGATCGGCTCGGAACTTTGGTTCACCACGGAAAAAGGCGGCGACTACGGATTTGGCACTCTCGCCAGTTTCAATCTCGCAAACAACACGCCCACCAAGCGCGTTTCCATGAACCAAACCGGGAATACTCCACAAGGCACACCGGCCTTAGATGATGGAATTCTCTACTACACCAACACACGCGGCGGCACTGGAGATCGCGGCACACTCAGTATCTATCAAATCGCCAGCGGCACCCACAGCACCCTCTGGAATTCGCCGTCCAACAGCCCTGCCACCAATCCTAACACCCCATCGGGAAATGTCGCCGTCATCGACCGCGGTCCACTGGGCAAGGATATTTACATGCTCACTCAAAACGGCGGAAGCGGCGCGGCCATCGGCACCATCTTGCGTTACCAAAGCATCGACGGCAGCATCTCCCTAGTCCACGCCTTCGGACCAGCACCAGACTCGCGTCAACCCTTCAAAGGCTTCACCGTTGTCGGCAAGAAGCTATATTTCACCACTTTCACCGGGGGAAACATCTCACCAAGCGGGAGCCCCAGCGGCACGGCAACGAACGGGACCGGCACACTCAACGAGCTGGATGTCACCACTCGCGGCGCGGAAATCTACCACCAACTCGCAGTGCTCCCCGTCGTCGATGGTTCCACCCGCTTTCCTGCGCACAATCCATACTACCGGGCCGCCGACCACAGCTTGTATTTCACCACCGTCGGCACCGCCAGCCAACCGGGCTCCATCCAGAAGTTTCAACTCGCCACCAAGACGCTGAGCACACTTCATGAAATCACCGCGCTTCCCGCAGACGGAATCAGCTATCCAGAGGGGCGTTTCATCTACGGTCCACTCACGGAGTGGAACCGCTCCCTCTACTACGCCACAGCACAAGGCGGCCCCACTGGCAATGGCGGCACAATCAACCGATACCATTTAGACTCCAAATCCCACGAGGTGCTATTCCATCTCAACTCAGATGCCGGATCAAACCCCGGCGGTGGCGTCCGAGGCGGATTCCTACACAACGGATCAAGCAGCTTTCCCGCTTTTTACCTGCTCACTCGCGACGGCGGCATGCACGATCACGGAACCGTCCTGCGGCTCAATCTCGACCCACCCCTTCCCCCCAGTCCTTATGAAGCATGGCTTGCTTCACATCCCTCACTCACCGGGGCCGACTCCATCCCCAGCGCCGATCCTGACCGCGACGGACTCAACAATCTGACAGAATTCGCCTTTGGCACTCCGCCGACCCACGCCACCGCCCCCAACCCATCCACCCTATCACAAGATTCACAAACTTTTGAAATTCGTTGGACCGCACGCAGCGACTCCAGCATCACCTACACCGTCACCACCAGCCTAACACTCGACGCCGGAGCCACTCCCTGGGAACCGCTTCTCTCCGCCGTGGAAATACTAAGCCCCCCGGACATCCCCGTTTCCGCCGGCTATGAACGCCGTCGTGTTCACATTCCGATCAACGAGCAAAAAGCTTTTTTCCGCGTGGAAGCCAGCTTCGCCATCGGCACAACACCCTAACAAACTCCACACTTGAGATCTCCCAAACAACCACCCGCACACGGCTTCACAATGATTGAAATCCTCGTCGTCATGTCCATCACGGCGATTCTTTCCATGATCATCTTCCTCTTGAGTTCCAGCATGACAGACAAAGCGAAATGTGCGGTCTGCATGAGGCAGATGCGCCAGATCGGCTCTGCCATGCTCGCCCGTGGCATGGAAAATCAAGACGTTTTGTTCACGCGCACCGAAGTGGGCAACTCAAACTACCGGGAATGGCGAGACCCCCTGAGCCTTTGCCAATTGCTGCAAAATTATCTAGCTGGCGACCAGGTCTGGATGAGCCCCGGCGCGCACAAACGCGCACGACCGTTCAAAAACAGCTACGCTTGGACACGCGCACTCAACCTGAGTAACCCGGACCCGGAGAACCGCCCCCGCATGAGTCTAATCGAAAAACCTCACAACACCCTCCTACTCTGGAACGCATTCAACTACACCCTGCCATCCATTTACAATGTTCCCGAAGGCGGATCCAATGGCGGACCGCGCGCGGCATCCTCACAATACCACCACCGCCCATGGCAGAGGAAAAAAGCAGTGAACTGGCTCTATCTAGACCTCCATGTGGCCACCAAGTGATATGAAATTCCCGTTCTTTCTCACCATCATCCTTCACCTATGCCTTCCTCTCGCCGTCGCCGATGAAGCGCAGCCCGTAGGCCGCGAGGAACTCATCCGTTGGCTCCGCGCGGAGTATTCAAAACCACCCGCTCAGTGGCCAGCTCCAACACTCGACGAGGGCA
>JBILPN010000461.1:0-3609 GCA_044373865.1 Luteolibacter sp.
CGGATGAGGCGCTGCTGTTGCGCTTGTCGGCGATTTATGATGAGGCCTTTGTCGCGGCGGTGGCAAAGGAGTTGGCGGATGCAAGGTCTGCTGTTTACCCGAATCTGGGGCGACCGGGACCGGGACTGGGTGAGTTGGGTGAGTTGGGTGAGTTGTCTGAATTGGGCCAGCTTTCTGCTCCCAAATTGGGTGGAGATGAATTGGGTGGTGATGTGGGTGATTGTCACGATGCGCAGGGCGAGGATTTGAGACGGGATGGGCCTGCACTCGGCAGCGGAGAATCAGGTGGACGCAGTTCCGATTCACTCAATCCAATCGGTAGCGCGCATGGAGGGATTTGTCCCGATGCGGTGGAGTGCCTCGGAGAACTGGAGAAATTGGCGAAATTGGACAAAATTGGCGGAAAAACCGCGAGGATGGAGGCGGCGGTGATGGCGATTCACGAGCGGTTCACTTACCGAATGCACGATTTAGGCGAATTTATGAAGGGCTTGTTGCAGCGCTTCACTCAGTGGTTCAACCGGACGCACTCGCGAACGGGGCATTTGTGGGAGGATCGCTTCAAGAGTTTGATCGTGGAGGATGGGGTGGCGGCTCGGACGATTTCGGCTTACATCGATTTGAATCCGGTGCGCGCGGGGATTGTGGAGGATCCGGCGGATTATCGATGGAGCAGTTACGGTGAGGCGGTGGGCGGCGGGGCGAAGGGGAATGGAAAGAAGGCGCGGGAGGGCTTGGTTCGGGCGTATTTTTGTGATCAGGGGGTGGGGTTTGAGGCGGGGAAATGGGTGGAAGTTTCGCGCGTTTACCGCGATTTGATGGGGTTTGCTCTGCAACGAAATCCTAGAGCTGCGACGCGAGCAAGTGAGGGGAGTGAGACGCTAGGAGATTCGAAGTCCCCTGGCTTTGGGCACGTCGCGGAAATCTTGGACGGCGAGGCCAAAGGTGGCGCTTTGGGCGCTTTGGGCGCTTTGGGCGACTTGGGACTTGCGAAGATGCTGCGCTGCCGGGTGCGATACTTTACGGATGGTGTGGTGATTGGGAGTCGGGATTTCGTGAATGAGGCGTTTGCGAGTGCGCGTGAGCGATTTGGCATCAAGCGGAAGGATGGAGCCCGGAAAATGCGCGGAAATGCGAAGGCGGCAGCAGGCGTGTTGTGGAGCGCCAGAAATTTGCGCAAGGGGGTGGTTTGAACGGTGAATCACCGCCGCCATGAATTTTGCAATTCAATTGGTCGCAGCGTCCTGAGATGAGACGGTCAGCACCGGTCGTGCAGGTAGTTAGACCGTTCGCCAAAAATAATTTCCGAAACCTCTGAAGAAGGAATGGTAACACCGTTTAAAGTGGTCAGTTTATCGTTATCTGCCGTCCCCGGTGGTTTCTCAATAAGAAGATCAAGCCAATCCTCGAGCTTGAGCAGGCGATATCCTGCTGTCCGGATGGCAAGTCCTACCGCAACCTCAACTCCATCCATCTACTTCTCATCGGCGTGGGTTATGATCACGTATTTCGCAACTGCGAGCGCAGCGAGCATTGCCTGAGGCTCTGGATCTCGCGGTTGAAAGGTCAGATCATGTTCACGACCACCTTCAATCAGCGGTTGGAGGCTTTCGTCGTAAATTGACCACCCGTCGATTTCGCCATCCGATCCACTGGGGCGTCAGCACTCTGCGAGGTCGTTGCAGGCCTCGATGAGCGAGTGATCGCGAGCCGGTTGAGGTAGGTGAACAGGCGCATTCAAGTGTGAGAGGAACCAAGCCAGATTCCCTGCCCCTTTCCAACGAAAAACATCGCCGCCGATGATCCGTCATGGATAGAATCACACCTTGCTATTTCACACTTTCGAGTCGGCGACATAGGGATGCGTGTTTCATAATTTTAGGGTCGCGGAAGATGGAGGAAGCGGAAGGAAAGAGACGGGCAGGGCGACCGAAGAGCGCCCCCACGCCCGGCACTGGTGAGATTTCTATCATTTCTGAGGTTGGGAAACTGTTTGAGTGGTGTGCCGCTAGCTGTTTGTATCATGCATGTTGCCACTGCGTATCCTCTACCAGGACGAGTTTCTTGTCGCGATTGACAAGCCTCCAGGGATGCTTGTTCATCCTGTGCGCGATCCGGTGGAGGCGGAATGGATTGCGATGAAACGTCTGCGCGATCAGCTCGGACGAAGAGTGTTTCCGGTGCACCGCTTGGACCGTCCGACCTCCGGCGTGCTACTCTTCGCGCTAAATAAATCGACTGCTGCGCTTGCGCAGCAAGCATTCGAACAAAGGAACGTCGTGAAAACGTATCTGGCCGTTGTCTGCGGAAATGTTTCTGAGAAGTGGATTTGTGAAACGCCACTTGCCACAAACGCCGGGGATGAATTGCTGCCTGCGAGCACTTCGTTCGAGCGAATCGCCGTCCGGAAGGCCGGGAGTTTTTCGGCTAATCTGCCATTAGTTCTGTCACTCCTGAAAATCACACCAAGGACTGGACGATTCCATCAGATACGCCGGCATCTGCTGGAAGCCGGATTTCCCGTTGCAGGTGACTTTCGATATGCAGGGATGGAGCGCAGCTATGAGCTCGGGGAGGTTCTTGGAATTGGAACTCGCATGTTGCTTCAGTCCAAAGCTCTTGAAATGGATCATCCGCACACGGGCGCGCGTTTCAAAATCGAAGCTCCAGTGGATCGTGATTTGGCGAAGTGTTTCCCTGGAATGAGATAGGAGATTTTCCGAATGGGATTCCAAAGCCGCGCTAAACGTATGTTATCGACACCGCGCTGCGCAACATCAGTCAAACCACCTTTCAGAACATTGCGGATTTTGCAGCAGGGGTTCATTCGCCAAATGAAGTGCATGCGGCGAGTGTGGCGGCTGTGAAGTCGTGAGTTTGGTGGGATTTGAGGTTGCGGCAGCGGGTGGGATGGATTGGTTTTGTGAATGCTTTTCCGTGTTTTGATCGCTGTGTGGGTTTTGGGGCTGATGGGGGAGGTGGGTGCGGAGGAGATTCCGGCGGGTGCGGTGGAGTTGCGCTTGGTGGCGACGCCGGCTTTGTCGCCGGATGGAGAGCGAGTGGTGTTCGAGTGGATGGAAGATTTGTGGTTGGCTCCGAGTGCGGGAGGTGAGGCGGTGCGGGTGGATGGGCACCCGGCGCGGGATGCGTTTCCGCAATTCCGTGGGGATGGGAAGCGGATTGTTTTTTCCTCCGAGCGGAGTGGGTCGATGCAGATTTTTTCGATTCCGGTTGGGGGCGGCGATGCGCGGCAGCACACGCATCATAGCGAGGGTAATGAGTTAGAGAGTTTATCGCCAGATGGCAAGTGGGCCTTGGTGCGCGGGATGCGCGAGCGTGCAGGCCTGCGTGGGACGCGGTTGTTGGTGGTGAATTTGGAGCGGGAGGCGCGCGAGGAGCGTTGGTTCGATGCGGCGGTGAGCGGTGCGGCGTGGTCGCCGGAGGGAGGGCGGATTTTGGTGAGCCGTGGTGGGGAGCAGCGTTTGCGGCAGGGGTATGTGGGATCTCGTGCCGGGCAAATTTGGCAATATGAGGTGGCGAGTCGGAGCTTTGCGCCGGTGGTTGCAGAGCCTTGGGATGCGCGCTCGCCGCTGTGGCTGCCGGATGGGC
>JBILPN010000462.1:0-3603 GCA_044373865.1 Luteolibacter sp.
AACTGGGTCATGCCGGCCGGGTGGTTTTTACCAACGCATGAGATCACCACAGGATGATCGCATCATTCTCAATCCGCAGGCGCATGGATGGCTTGCGTTTGGCGAGGAAATTCCCCAAGGCTTCGATGCTTGGGTAGGCTGGATCCGTTCCGAAGAGGCGTGCGTCGTCGATGACGATCCGGTAGGGATGTTGCATGAGCTGGAAAATCGCTTCGAGTTCCTCGATGACCGGGCATTCTTTTTCTCCCATGCCGGTGCTTCCACCTGAGTAGTGACCATCTAGGAAAAAGACGCAGGAACCGTCAATTTTTGGGCAAACTTGCGTCAATACTGCTGAGGAGTCACCCTCGAGTGCCGCGACGGAGGGCACGTTTTTGAAGCGATCACGTGCCAGTTCCGCCAGGCGAGGCTCGACCTCGATGGTGTAAACCTGGCGGAATGTGTTGCGGAAACTCCAAGCGGTGTCACCGAGAAAGGTCCCGGTTTCCACCAAGATCTTGGCTCCCATGGCATTTGCCTCGGCCAAGAGCATGGCCCGCCGAATGAAATAGGGAGGCGGGGTCACCCAACCTTCTTGTCGCCAACGACTCGCGCTTTGAAGTAGATGACGGCATTCATTCCAACGGCTGATGAATGGAAGGCAGGCGAGGAGACGGTTTCTCCACTGGATTTTGACGTATGAGATCATGGAAGGCGAAATTCGGAAAATGAGAGGTTAGGTGGCGCGCAGTCGCCTTCTCATGTGGGTGGTTTGAATGTGGGGTTTCGTTAGGGTGGAGCGGTCGGAAAATCGGGGTGATTTTCATGAATCCGATCACCAAGCGATCAAGACATTGCCGAAGTGAGTGTCGCTCGATGATAGAATCTCGCTCGTGGTTTCGATCCGTGGACGGTGTCCTGCCTGCTGCAAGGATTCCACGATTTGCTCGTTGCTCAAGCCTCCGATGATGGAGGCGAAGACGGATGCATTGCTCAGAATCATTCCATGGCTTGAACCACGAATGTAGCGCGCAAAGTAAAGCTCCTGCAATTCGGCATTCAGCTCGGTGAATGCGTAGTTGGAGATGACAAAGCGGGTGGCTTGATCGGACGGGCTGTCACTGGTTCGGGCGAAGGCTTCAAGTTGGTTTTCAGCCAGCATTCGCATTGCCGATTGTTCGACTTGTGGGAGGTCGATCAAGGTGGTGTGGGCACCGGAGACGATCGCATTCATCGCGGCCAAGCCGCCAAACCCGACACCAATCTCGGCGATTCTTGAATGTTCCTCAAGCTGCCCATGCCGCCGCAACCACAGCGCTTGCGCGAGGTAGCGCAGAGAACTCGGGCTGAAGGGACTCGGGCAACCTAGCAGGATTCCGGGCCAGCGAATTGGGTTGCCCCATTGATCGATGCGTTTGACCGCTGCCGCGCTTAGCCAGGAAGCATCCCATTCTTTGATTTTGCGAACGAAGAATTGGGCATCGACCGGTCCCAAGGTTTCCACAATTTCCCGGGTTGCGGAGCAGCGGCGGAAATTTTGTGAGGAAATTTTTCCTCCGGCAAAGGCTTCGCATAGATCGGCCCAGGGCATGCTGGCCGAGACGCTTGATGCGGTTTTGGCGCTAGCACTCTTGCCAGGAAGGTTCATTTCGCGGGTGAGACGCTTGCTGGTTTCTGTCCAGAGACGATCGTGGAGGCGCTGTGAAATAGATCGGTTCATGAAAAATTGACGGTGGCTTCCTTGGCGAGTGGCTGAACGTTTTGCAGGCGGAGCAAACCGGAAGAATTCGGCGCTGGCGAGTGAGATGATGCGCGCTTGGCGGTTTTGTTGCGGCTTTGGCGCGAAATTCAGTGACGTCGCATGCGGTTTTACAAAAGCCTCTTACCGGGAAAATCGCGGGCGTGGCTTGGCAAGGATCGTTCCTGCGAGCAGTGTTAGCAGCGCGGCAGTGCCTGAAATCAGCCACCCAGTGCGGCGCAGAGGAGGCTGATAACGCATTTCGACTTTTCCTCCCTCAGAGTGAGAGAGTTTGCTGAGGTCCAGCAACATGCTGGCATCGGGCGCGCGGATGACGGGCTCCCATTGCGTGCCAACTCTGCGGTATTCCCAGCCATCTGCCTGGTTTTCGGCAATTCGAACCCACCGAACTCCGCTTGGCACTTCAATCTCACGGGTGTTTTCCAAGTGGCTGCCTTCGCGCAGTGTCGTGAATTCAACTGCGGATTCCACTTTGAAAAATTGGCTGACTTCTTCTTCTTCGGTGAATCCGATGTAGCGCGGGATGGCGAGTGTGTTGGCGTAGAGCGCCATGGAGCGGCTCTTCCAGACGGGTTTCCATGCGTCACTCACCTGCTCATTTTCAGGATAGGTGATGAGATGGCTCACTCCAAAGCGCCCGAGTTTTCGTGCTTCACCGGGCGACTCGATCGGCAGCACCATGCCATCTGGCACGATGCTATCGTAGCCGCTGATGCTCGCGATTCCGTAGGCGGCGAGGGTGTTGGGAATGAAGGGGGTTCGCGCCATGTGAGCGCTTGGATGAATCAATGTGGTCACTCGTCCTTGTGGACCGACATGTTCTTGCAAGGCCTGCACCTCCGCGGTCACTGGAAATAGAGGGAAATCCTTCGGGTCGGTGAAGACCACCCAGCGCGATGCGAAAAGTGTCAGCTCCGCCATGACCGCTGCCGCAACGATGCAAGCCCCGATCTTGCGGGTTTCAAAGCGGTGCGAGGCGGTGAGGAAAAAGCCTAGCAGCCCGATCAATAACAGGGAGAGCGGAAGCGCTTGGTGTGAGCTCCAAATGAAGAGGTCGCCGGTGAAATGATGGACGCGCTGGACGATCCATTCTTGAAAATATCCAAAGGAACTTCCCATTGCTTGGGGGATCAGCTTCTCACGAAGAGCCTGGAGAATCGCAGGCTTTAGATAGAGAAGCACGCTCAGGCCAGTCCATAGAAGAGTTCCCAAGGCAAGGCACCCACCAAAAATTTTCACAAGTTTCAAGCGGGTTTCACGACTCGCAGTTTCCATGAAGTGGGCAAAGGCGAGAATTCCTCCTAAGATGAACAGGAGGAACAGGCGCTGGTAAAGCAGTCGAACCAGCGGGGTGAGCGGCAGCAATAGGCCGATGCCAATGAGCAGTCGCGCTAACAGGGGCGCTTGTCTGCGACCCAGCGCCAGGAAGGCGATGAGAACGGGTAGGGTGCCGAAATAGGCAACATAGAAAAGCTCGCTTTTGAATAGCTTGAGGAGGTCGAGTGAGTCGCAGCGACCGAGGATGGATGGGAAGATTTGGAAAGGATAGGAGAGGAGATGAAAAATCGGTTGGAGTGGACCTTCTTGGTAAACGCTGCTGGTGTCTCGCCCATGCATTCCTGTGTGCAAGCCGAGGCGATTGCTCTCTAGAAAGGCGGCGATGTTGGGGAGAAACATCATCGCAGCCAGCCCGATCCCAAGGAGCCCCCAACTTGCGTAACGTGCAAGGATTTTCAATTGCAGCACGGCCTGGCGTTTTTCTGCGAGGGCTTCTTCTAGCCAAATGGCAGCGACGCTCAGCACAAGCAAGCCTGCATGTTGCAAGGTGCCGCCTAGGAAGCCCATGGCCAGGAAGCACGGCACAA
>JBILPN010000463.1:0-3597 GCA_044373865.1 Luteolibacter sp.
ACGGACACGTTGGTGATGTCACCGATGGTCATCTTGCCGGTAAAGGTGTTGGCCGCTCCCATCGTGTAGGTATTAGGAGTCGCACTGCCGGTGCGGCGGGTGGTCAACGCCAGGGTTCCCGCACCGTTCTGAAGCAGGATATTGGAAAAGTCGCTGCTATTGTTGCCGCCTCCGATGGTGATTAGCGAGGTGGTGCCGATGGCGGAGTTGGTGACGATGCCACCGGTTCCCTGGAGCTTGCCGACCTCATCGTTGTAACCATTGTAGTCGAGCACGGATGACGCCCCACCGTTGAGGGTGACTGGGGTGTTGTAATGCATTTGGTTAGACCTCAGCAACTGGAGCGTTCCGTTGTTGATGGCCACGTTGTAGGCAATGTTGTCGTTGGTGTTGTCGGTGGAGTTCACTTTCACAGTGCCTCCGCCCGAAACATTGATTTGCACGCTTCCGGGAGCCTGGGTCCCCAAGTTAAGTGTATGGCTGCCCGTGCTCGCAAGAGTCGCACCGCTGTAACGTGCCAGTGTGATGTCGCCGCTCGCGGCATTCACCGTCGTGTTGCCACTCCAGGCGAGATTGATGGTTTGCAGGTTGGAAGAGTTGTTCGTGATCGTCGCACCGGTGAGCGCGGAACCGGTCAGCGTGAAGGCGCTTGCTCCTGAGTCGAAGGTCAGGCTCGAAACACTGGTGACGGCCAAATTGTTATTATTAGTGGTATTCGATGAACCTGTAAACACCACGGAAGAGCCGGTGGCTGACGGGGCGGTATCCCAGTTACCGGCGTCGCTCCAGTTCGCGCTGGTGTCGCCGTCCCAAGTGGCGGCATGCGCGGTCGCGCAGCACAGTGCCAGGCTCATGCCGAACCGGATGAGACAGTTGACATCGGAACCGATAAAGCGGTTAGGAGTGAGGAAAATGCGTGGTTTCATGCGCATATATGAGGTTTTTGGAAACTAAATGAGGGGCGATGGATCACATGATCGATTCATTGACGACCTTGAGGCGGGTGAAGACCTTCGACTGGCCGGTGGGTAGGGTGTAGCTGATGGTGGTCGAGGCATTCCCTGCCGCCTGTGTCACCACTGGAGTCCAGGAACTCAGGTTGATGGACTGTTCGATCACCCAGCTAACATCTTCATTGGCGATGGCATCGGCTCCCTTTGTGTAGGTGACGGTTCCCGACGTGAAGGTGCCGGCCTGCGTGCTGGACGCCGTTGGATTCTTGCCAAGTGCGTATTCAACGAGGTTGCTGAGACCGTCATTGTCGAAGTCGCCGGATGCAGGTTGACCGGGGATGCCGTTGGCGGTGGCCCAAGAAGCATAGTTGCCCGGGGCGGACGAGATCACTCGGATCGAGCCGGTGCCTGTGATCGCTCCACCCGTGTTACCGGCATCGTAGAGGCCGTCCGGGAGCGGGCCGCTGCCAAGGTCAAGCGAGGCGACGACATCCTCATTTCCATGAGTGAGATCGAGGACGGCTCCGTTGTCGTCAAAGTGAATCACGAGAGCCGAATCGTCATTCAGATAGGCGGATGATAGACTGAGGGTGCCGTTAACAACTTCGGTGTCTCCGGTGTAGGTGTTGGCTCCGGTAAGCGTCTGTATGTTGCCAGCGCCGTTCCACTTCAGCGCGGTGCGAGCACCCGAGAGGCCGTCCTGAATGATTCCAGAGAACGTGGCATCAGCGCCACCTGCAAGATCAAGCAGACAGGTCACTGCCGAGGATGAACCGTGGTTGGTCACTACCCCCCCGCCGCTCAGGGTGCCGAAGCCTTCGCCGCTGTCACCCACGTCGAGCGTGCCGTTGTTAACAAGATCCAAACTGAAGTGGAGGTTGTCTCCATTCTCAAGCTTGAGGGTTGCGCCACTCGCAATCGAGCAACTGTATGCGGTGACTTGGCCGGCGTTGTTCGGGTTAAAGACCTGCAAGGTGCCGCCGTTGACTTGGAGGCCCCAAGAAGTGTTCTGGGTGCCGTTGAGGATCAGGGTGCCGGTTCCGTTCTTGGCCAGTGCCTTGTTAAAGCCGGCGGTGGTGTTCAACGATCCGTTGATGCTTATGTCACCGGCCGAGGTGTTTACGGTGAAACCGTTGTCGGCCTCAATGTCAAAGGCAATGGCTTGGGCGGCGGACGACAGATTGCTGATCGACTTGCTGGACAGATTGATGGCGTTGCCGCTCAGTGTGAAAGAACTGGCGGCGGGCCCGAAGATGATGCCACCCAATGCGACTGTGCCTGCGGTGGCCGTATTCAGATCGTTGTTGTTGGTGATGTTGGAACCGGTGAAGACCAGAGTGTCGCCAGAGACAGGAGCACTACCGCTGACCCAGTTTCCGCCGGTTGCCCATGCGCCGCCGTTGTCGCCATCCCAGTAAAAATCCGGAGGCGTTCCATAGCTGAGTTTCCCGCTGAGCTCGCTAAAGTAATACGAGCCGTTGACCCAGAGACCGCTGCTTGCAGGAGTCTCGGTGAAGCCGGTCACCGCGAACGATGCGCCGAAAGTCCTTCCGGTTTCCACCAAAGTCCAGACGCTGCCACTTGCCGGAGTGCCCGCACCGGAAACGTCGATGTTGAAGGCACCGTTGAGCGTGGCGGAACCCGCGCCGGTGATCTTGTTGTTCACGCCCACGGCTCCGATCACGAACTTGAGGGAACCGCCGCTGGCAAGCGTGATCGAAGCGCCATTGTTCACGGTGGTGTTGCCGGTGTAGGTGTTCGTTCCGCCGAGTGTGAGTGCGCCGCTTCCCGACTTGGTTAGGCTGCTGGCCAACAGGTTGGTGGACGCGTTGTTGGTGATGGCTCCGCTGATTGTCACGTTGCCCGTGCCGCCGATGGTCATGGTGCGCGCGGTCAAATCGTCGTTGGCGAGATAGACCGGGCCGGAGAGGGTCGTGAGGGCGCTGTTGTTCACGGTCACCGTGCGGTTGCCGCCATGGTTCGTGAAGGTTCCTGCGAAGGTGATCGCGTCGGCCCCTCCGACCGTCGCGTTACCGGCGAGCCTGGTGGCGTTTTCGAGGTTGCGGGGACCTCCCAAGGTCTCAAGGGTTCCGGCCGTCAGGATCAGACCGCTGTCCGTCAGGGCATTGCTGGCATTGCGAGCGCCGAGCGCGTTGTCATGCCCGAGGCGCAAGGATGCCGAGGCGTTGTTGAGATTGAAATTGAGCGCACCCGTGGCCGTGTTCTCAAAGCTCGTGTTGTTGCCATTCACCGTGATGATTCCTGTCCCGGTGTAGGTCAACGCTGGGTTGTTTAATGCAGTTGTGGTGTTGAGGGTGCCGAAACTATTCCCACTCACGATCCCCCCCAACGCGTTGATCGTCACGTTTCCGGAACCGGTGATCGTGCTGCCCGTGCTCACGGCATTCGAACGGGTCACCGCCAGTTTCGGCAAAGTCGTCACACCGCTGCCCGATGAATTGGAAACCGAAAGGGTGCGTCCGTTGTCACCAAAGCCGAACATTGAAGTGCCGAAGTCCACCAAGTCCGAATTCAAAAAGAAAACCGTGCCGCCGCTGCTGGCGTTCAGCCTGAAATAGGAGCCGGTAACGTAGATTTTCGTTCCAGTCACGCTGGAGCCGATCGAGAGGATTCCGGTGTTGTT
>JBILPN010000035.1:0-12248 GCA_044373865.1 Luteolibacter sp.
GCGACGTTCCGCTTCGCGATGGAGAAATTCGGACCGGAAGTTTTCGACGATCGCTTGATCGCCGTGGACGAGTTCCACCACATTTCGGCGAACCCGGACAACCGCTTGGGCGAACACATCCGCCAGCTCATGCTGCGGGACAAGATCCACCTCGTGGCAATGACCGGCTCCTATTTTCGCGGTGACGCGGAGGCGGTGCTGCATCCGGACGATGAGTCGAAGTTCGATACCGTCACCTACACTTATTACGAGCAGCTCAATGGTTACGAATACCTGAAGCAGCTCGATATCGGGTATTTCTTCTACTCCGGCGACTACCTCACGCGGGATCAGAACAACGATGCCGAGAAATGCATCTTCGATGTGCTGCAACCCGGCGAGAAGACGATCCTCCACATTCCTAACGTCAATGCGCGGGAGAGCACAAAGGACAAGATCAAGGAGGTGGAGCACATCATGGGAGGGCTGGGCGAATGGCAGGGAACGGATCCGCAAACCGGTTTCCAGCTCGTGAAGACTGCCGAAGGAAAGATCCTCAAAATCGCTGATCTGGTGGACGATGACCCGGCGAAGCGAGAAAAGGTTTCCGCCGCGCTGAAAGATCCTGCCCAAAAGAACAACCGGGATCATGTGGACATCATCATCGCGCTCGGCATGGCAAAGGAGGGCTTCGACTGGATCTGGTGCGAGCACGCGCTGACGGTGGGCTACCGTTCCAGTCTCACGGAGATCATCCAGATCATCGGTCGTGCCACCCGCGATGCGCCGGGCAAGACGCGCGCTCGTTTCACCAATCTCATCGCCGAGCCAGACGCCTCGGAAGGAGCGGTGACGGAAGCGGTGAACGATACGCTCAAGGCCATCGCCGCGAGCCTGCTGATGGAACAGGTGCTGGCACCTCGTTTCGAGTTCCGATCCAAGAACCAGAACCATGAAGAAACTCCGGGATACGATTACGGGCCGGGAGGATACGACCCGGAGAAGACGAACATCGGCGTGAACCCCACGACGGGACAAATCCAACTGGAGATCAAAGGCCTGGCGGAACCGAAGAGCCACGAGGCTGAACGGATCTGCAAGGAGGATTTGAACGAACTCGTCACCGCCTTCGTGCAGGACAAGCGGACGATCGAACGCGGCTTGTTCGATGAGGAATTGGTCCCTGAGGAACTCACGCAGGTCCGCATGGGCAAGATCGTGCAGGAGCGGTTTCCGAATCTTGATGGCGAAGATTTGGAAGCCGTGCGTCAACACGCCATTGTGGCACTGAATCTCGTGCAACAAGCGAAGAAAATGCTGGGCGGCGGTGATAGCGACAGCAGCGAGCCCTCCCCCAACACGTCACTGATCGACGGCATCCGCAAATACGCGATGGATGTCCGGGAACTCGACATCGACCTGATCGACCGGATCAACCCGTTTGGCGAAGCTTACGCCATCTTGTCAAAGTCGATGACCGAGGAAAGGTTGAAGCTGGTGGCTGCGGTGATCGCGGGCCGACGTGGGAATCTGACGCTCGAAGAAGCACGGGGCTTGGCAAAACGTGCATTGGAGTTTAAGAAGGAAAAAGGAAGGCTGCCGTCACTCACTTCCCCCGACGCTTGGGAGAAGCGGATGGCGGAAGGCGTGGCCTTCCTGCAACGCGAGGCAATAAACCAGAAGAATGGCTAAAAAGATTACAGACGATGATTTTGAGTTGCTGGGCGCGCTGGGTGTGGAAACCGAGGTCCGCAAGTCCGGCAGCCTTTCCGCGCGTGATCAACGGATCATCGCGGGTTTTGAAGAGATCGGTCGCTTCGTGCATGAGCATGGCCGGAGGCCGGAGCATGGTGAGAGCCGTGACATTTTCGAACGGCTTTACGCCGTGAGGCTGGACCAGATCCGGAAGTCGGGAGAGTGCCGTGAAGTTTTGAAAGGCATGGACCCGCATGGGATTCTCGATGCTGTCGCGGAGATTTCTTCGAGTCCTGTTAGGGAAGAACCTTCGGATGCGGAATTGCTTGAGGCCTTGGGCGTCGCTTCCGGTGGGGATGTGACAGAGCTTGTCCACGTGCGATCCCGCGGGGAGATTAAGGCCGCGGAGGAAGTCGCACAAAGGAATCCTTGCAAGGACTTCGAGGAGTTCCAGCCCATTTTCGAGAAGGTGCAACGCGAACTAACTTCCGGTCTCCGGCAGACTCTGAAATACAAGGACAATGCCGAGGTGAACGTGGGCGATATTTTCATCCTCGACGGGCAAAAGGTGCTTGTTGCGGGGAAAGGAGAACTGTTCACCAATTACTATGGGCGTCCCGATAGCCGGCTGCGGGTGATTTTCGACAATGGCACGGAGAGCGATTTGCTTGTGCGATCCCTCCAACGAGCCTTGAACAAAGACAAGGCCAGCCGCCGCATTACCGAACCGGACTTGGGTCCGCTCTTCTCGGACGAGGAAGAGGAGGGGGATCAGCAAACAGGGTATATCTATATTCTTCGGAGCAAGTCGGAGCATGCGTTTGTCGCGGAACATCGGTCGGTGATTCACAAGATCGGGGTCACTGGCGGAGACGTGAAAGCGCGGATTGCCACTGCGAAGAAGGATCCCACCTATTTGCTGGCCGATGTTGAAATCGTGGCGACCTTCAAGCTATCCAACATCAACCGGAAGAAGCTGGAGGCATTGCTTCACCGTTTTTTTGGAAGTGCGCGGTTGGACTTGGAGTTGAAGGATCGTTTCGGCTCGCAAGTGGAACCGAAGGAGTGGTTTCTGGTTCCGCTAGATGCCATTGAGGAGGCGATTGAAAAGCTCAAAGAGGGAAGCATCGGCAGCTTTCGATATGATTCGAAGAAAGCGGAAATTGTTTCCCTATGAGGTGCCGGGTCCCTGCGAGCGGCCGTCGAGCGTGAATAGGGCCTCGCCATTAAACGCAAGCATCCATCCACTCCTCATGGTCCACCCGCCGCGCGGGCCGGATGAATCCAGCGGTCAGTTTCACCGAAGCATCCATTCACTCCATGACACCCGGGAAGATCCCCACGAACGACCTTGACCGCGCTGATGGCGCTGGTGAGAAGCTGGTCCGGCGTGTTTTAACCGCGAATGAACGCCAATGGATGGCCGCGAATGTTAAGAACCGGATTTTTTGGAATTCAGGAATTCGATTCGAAAATCCTCTTCATTCGCGCTGATTCGCGTTCATTCGCGGTTAAGAAATCCCTAGCTTGATCGCCTTGGGCCGGGTGGCGGGACGTCTCTGGGAATCGGCTGGACCGCGGGCAGTCTTGGCAAAAGCGGCGGCAGGCTGCGCGCAATCCAAGTTTTTTCGTTTTCTCAAAAAAAATCCACGAGTCTTCCGCGCACGAGGTGCACCCTCCTGTTGCTCCTGTTGCGCAATGAGAGTCTGGGCTTCCGTTTCTTCGTTAAGGGCTTAGAATCGCCGACATGAATGCGCGCCGCCGATTTTTGACGAACCTCGTTTGTCTACTGACGATTCCTTTGACCGGATGTCGTCAGAAAAACGAGGGTGATGCGGAGCTGTTGCGCGTTGGGATGGATTTGAGCTACCCACCCTTTGAAATGCAGAATGCGGCAGGCAAGCCGGATGGCGTGAGCGTGCAGCTTGCCGAGGCGATGGCGGCGCAACTTGGGAGACGCTTGGAAATTGTTCCGATGAACTTTTCCGGCCTGATTCCGGCACTCACGACCGGGAACATCGACTTGATTCTGTCCTCCATGACCGCGACCGCTGAGCGTCGGCAGTCGATTGATTTTTCAAATCCATACGCCTTCACCGGCCTGGCCTTGCTGGTGGGGAGCGGCTCGGAAATCCAGACGATTGATGATTTGAAAACGTCCGGGCGGACCGTCGCCGTCAAAGCTGGGACCACCGGTGAAACTTGGGCGATTCAGAATTTACCGGCAGCCAAGCGCGTGGTTTTTGAAGATCAGACCGCGTGCGTGTTGGAAGTGGCACAAGGGCGGGCGGATGCATTTCTTTACGACCAGCTGAGCATTCTGAAATACGCGGAAGAGAACAAGGCGAGCACGCGCGCATTGCTCAAGCCCTTCGTCGAAGAATCCTGGGCGATTGGCGTCGCCAAAGGAAACCCGCAACTGCTCAAGCAGGTGAATGATTTTCTGGATCAATTCCGGGCAGAGGACGGCTTCAGCAAGTTGGGTGAGAGGTATCTGCGAGATGAGAAAAAATTTCTCGAGGCGGCGGGAATTCCATTTATTCTTCGATAGCAAATGATGAGTCGGCAGCGAATGGCAAACATCGCGGTGGCGCTCATTCTGATGGGCTTCGCCGCGTGGCTTTACACGGCGGTTTTTGCGGTGTTAGGTTCACAGACTCAGTGGTCAAAGGCTTGGGAGTATCGAGAAACCTTGTGGCAGGGATGGCTTGTGACGCTGGGAATTTCGGTGGCCGCGCTGGCAGGAAGCGTCGTGTTTGGCCTGTTGTTTTTGTTTGGTCAGCGCTCGCCCTTGGTGGTGGTGAGGTGGACGTGCCGGGCCTTTCTGGAATTCGTCCGAGACACGCCCTTGTTGGTGCATTTGCTATTTGGTTACTTCGTGATTTTTGCGCCTTTGCTATCGCGGCCGTTAGCAGAGCAGGGGTGGAATGACAAATTGATCATCGGGATCTTGCTCTTGTCCGTTTTTGAGGGCGCGTATCTTGGTGAGATCCTGCGTGGCGGGGTGGAAAGCATTCCAAAGACCCAGTGGGAAGCCGCGCGGGCAGTCGGATTTAGCAGGCTTCAGATCTATCGATACGTGATTTTTCCGCAGGCCTTGCGGCGTGTGCTGCCGGCGATGGCGGGCTTGTTTGTCTCACTCATCAAGGACTCATCCCTCCTCAATGTGATCGGTGTGGCAGAGTATTTCTACAACACGCGGAATTTCATCTCCAGATCCTACGCAGGCCTTGAGGCCTATGTGCCGCTGGCGCTCGGCTATTTGATCCTAACACTTCCCGTGGCGTGGCTCGCCCATTGGTTAGAAAGGAGATTCCGGCATGAAACTTGAATTGCACGACTTGGTGAAACGCTATGGAAAAACTCGTGCGTTGGATGGCCTATCATTGACCATTGCGGCCACGCGTGTGCTGGTGCTCATCGGCCCATCCGGAGGCGGCAAGAGCACGCTGCTGCGGGTGCTTGGCGGCTTAGAAACGGCGGATGAAGGCACGGTGGAGGTGAATGGCCGTGAGCTGGGTGCCACACCGCAAGCGTTGTTGGAATACCGGCGTCGCAATGGGTTCCTATTTCAACAGTTCAATTTATTTCCGCACATGACCGCGCTGCGCAACATTGCCTTGCCTTTGGAGAAGGCGCATGGGCGCTCGCCGAGCGAGGCGCTTGCGCTTGCGGAACAATCGCTGGCGCGCTTTGGCTTGCTCGATCATGCGCACAAGCGCCCGGCGGAGCTATCAGGCGGGCAGCAGCAGCGTGTTGGAATTGCGCGTGCAGTGGCGCACCAGCCGGAAGTTTTATTTCTCGATGAACCCACATCCGCGCTGGATCCGGAGATGACGGCGGAGGTTTTGGAATTGATCCAAGAATTGGCGGAGGCCGGGCAGGACATCATTTTGAGCACGCATGAGATGGGATTTGCGCGTGCGGTCGCAGATCAAATCGCCTTCGTGGCAGCGGGAAAAATCGAAGAATTGGCGAAACCGAGCGTCCTCTTCAGCACGCCGGAATCCGCGATTTGCCAGCGCTTTCTATCACGTGTGATGCGGTATTGAGCTCGGTGAGCTGCCGCAGCCCCACCTGATTTCCGCTTCAATCTTTAATGCCGTGTTGCTTGGCGAAAGCCTTGGCAGCTTGCTTGCCCGCCTCATCCTCGCGTGGCCAATTGTCATGAATGCGAGAGAGAGTTTCCTTCCGCGCCTTGCCGGGCGGTAAAGTCAGCGCCCACTGCGAAGCAACCTCCGGATCATAGCTCGCGATGGTTTCCGCATAGCTGCGAATTGAAGCGTGTTTCGCCGGACCATCCGGAGCGGAGGCAAGCCAAGTTCCAGCGGCTTGATAGTCATTTTGCGTCCAATTCCGGATGAGGTTGCTGATCTGATTTTCTGCTTTTTCAGGTGGCAGCTCACGCCCGAGCCATTCGACCCACATTCCACTTTCGCTTCGCTTGCTCGGGTGAATGCCGCTGGCAAACGCCTCAAGTTCCGCCGGCGAGAGCTTGGCGGTGCTGATCCATGCGGTTGCCGACTCAAAGCCGTCGCGCACGACGTTTATCGCAAGCTGGCGGATCGCGTCACCCGCAGAATTCTTGCTCTCCTCACCCTCGGGCAGGGTAGCGACATGCGCGCGGAGTGCCGCCAGGCTGAGAGTTCGTTCCTCCGCAGTTTGCGCCGCATTCATGATCCCACTGACCGCCTCAGACGGCTGTTTGATGCCAAGCTCAGCGATGAGCTTGAAGGCGAGTTGCGGATCTTGGCGCGCAGCCCCAGCAATCAGGCCCTTCTTCGCATTGTCGGTGATGAGGTCCGGAAATTTTTCAGCATTTTTCCGCACCCATTCCAGCGCCGCCTGTGGATCATCCTTCGCCCAAGTGCCCAACGACGAAGAGATCACATGACTGCCCATGCCGTCATCCTTGAAGAGATCAGAAGACTCCGTGAAAATCGCAAGCGCCGCCTGCGGATGGTCTGTCGCGAGAGTCATGATGCAAAAGCCGATCAGCCCCTTGCGCATCTCATCCTTGAGCTCCGTGGCCGCGCGCACCTCATCGATTAGAATTTTCAACTGTGAAGAATCCAGCGCCATGATGCGTTCTAGCATCTCCGTGACGCGCTTTTGGCCGGCCTCATCACGCGCACTGCCATTCTTCTCTGCGGCTTCCATTTCCTTGGCGAAAGCGATGAACTCCCTGGCAACATCCTTCGCAACGGCCATGCCGTTTTCACGTTCGCGTTTGGTGACGCGGCCGCTGGCGTCGGGCGAATGAAGATCCAAGGAAACCCCGAGTTTTTCCGCCTCCGCCGTGAGTTCCGCATGGAGTTCGCGGGCGAGGCTGAGCCGTTTTTGATCGCGCAGGCCGAGCGCGGCTCCGGCGATGAGAATGAGGACGGTGGCTGCTAGTGAAATTCTCATGGCGTTCATTCCAAGCGTTTCAAGATTTCCGTGCGGAGTTTTTCATCTGAAATTTTTTCCGCCAGTGCGCGAGCTTCCGTTTTATGATTTCGCGCGGGCCAGCTTTCCAGAAACGCGCCAAGCACCTCGTCGTTGCCACTGGACTCATGGTAGTGAATGGCCAGCTCCGAAGCTTCGGAAAACTCCATTTTTTTGCCACCTTGCATGGCATTTCCAAGGATTTCCCCGGTGATCCGGTCCTTCGCCTCCGGAGCCTCGCTGCTGAGCCAGGCCCGCATGGTTTCGAAATCTTCGCGCGTTGGCTTCTTCTGGCTGTAATTCCGCATTTTGACCTCCGCCGCCTCCTCCGCACACGCGGCGCGCTCTTCCGGAGTGGCTTTGATCCGGCTGAAATAATCGCTGACCTTATCGTAGTCTGCCGTCGCCACAATCTGTGTGGCTTGGCGGGCGAGCACGGATCCCTGCTCGTGAGCCGGGATCTTGTCGCGCACGAGATCGGCGAAGGCCAACTGATCCTCCTCCTTGACACTTCTGAACTGAAAGCGCGAAAGCGCCTCCGCACGCTGATCTTCCGGCAATGCTCCGAGGCGATCCCAAGCAGCGGGCGCATCGGAGGCAAGAAGACTGCTGATGACGCTGCCTTCAAACTGGATGCGCGACTGGCTCTTTCCGTCGAGCGACTTGCTGTCAAATTTGCCAGCCGCGATTTGCGCATCGAACCACGCGATTGCAGCCCCCGCGTCTTTTTCCACCCATTTTTGCAGGCCATGTGACAGCTGCCACCCGACGCTGCTGTGCTCGCCCTGCACCCGGTCGATGAAGCGATTCAGGGTAAATTCAGGATCCTTCTCCAACAAGGGACGGATTAACATCTGCTCCAACTGGTCACGGTCCGCATCCGCTAGATCGAGAGCGGCAATTTCATCCAGCGCGCTGACGAGTTGCTCCTTGGTGAAATTTTGCAATCGGTTCTGAAGCCGGATGGATGCGCGCATGTCCTGCATTCCATTGCCGCTGCGCATTTCTGCAAAGCTGGCAGCGACCTTCTTCCAGTCGATGGCTTCTTGGCTTTTGGTGGATTTTCCGGGCGCATCGGGCCGGGCCTCAAGAGCATCCGCGCTCGCACCGCTGGCTCGCGCCTGGATGCGTTCGCGCAAGACAGAAGAGTCACGCTCGATGGAGGAAATCGCCTGTCGCCGGGTTCCAAGCCAAGCACCAACCAAGGCCAAAGCGAGTAGGGGAGGGATGAGGTTTTTGAGTTTCAAGCGGTTCCTTATCCACCAAACGCCGTTCTCCTGTCAATCCGGATGATCTGCTCGGTGGGGAACCGTGCGGTCGGCCTTGGCTCGGGTAGGCCACCAAGGAAAGAGATCGCCCAAGCGAGCGGGATCAGCCTCATTGCCGAGCACCCGACTCGCTTGGAATCAATAGGTTCAAAGCTTTGTCAGCTTGGTCACGCGGCCAGTTTTATTCCAATCTTGGACGTAAAGATTGCCGGCCTTGTCAAAGCTCAGCCCGTGCGGTGCGGTGAAGATTCCGAGTTGTTGCTCTTGTGGAGGAACTCCGAAATTTGCCCACTGTGCCTTGTTTGGATTGTCGCCAAGGAATGAAACAGGTGCGCCAGATTTATCGATGATTGTCACGCGGGACTCAAGCTCCGCGATGGCGACGTGATCGCCGTGAAGGCTGACCGCGCATGGGCGGCGGAGATTGGATGCGTGAACACCGATCCAGTTCCCCTCAAGGTCGAAGTGGACGAGCCGGCGCTTTTCCCGGTCTGCAACCAGCAGGCGGGCGTCTCCGAAGCGCGTGTCAATTGCCAGGCCGTGCGGCGTGTTGAACTGCTTTTCATCCGCGCCTTTGCTGCCAAAGGATTTGAGGATTTTCCCGCTGGGGTCAAACTTGTGAACCATGTTGGACCCATAGCCCATCGAGGCGAAAATACTGCCATCCGGAGCAACCGTGACGGCAGTGAGGCCATTCCACCCACCGGGCACCTCGCCGGTCGCGGCGTTCGGGATTTCCAGCAGGATTTTCCCATCCGTATCGATTTTGCAAACGCGAGTTGGCGGTTTATTGCCATTGAGTTGTGCGCCATAGATCACCGATTTTCCATCTTCCTTGCGGATCGCCATGGCGTGGAAGCCCTGGCACTCGGGTGCGATGGTGCGGAGAAATTTCCCATCCGCCTGGTAAACCACCACCGACATCGCCGAGTCGGTCGAGACGTAAATCAAGCCACTGTCATCGTCCACCACCACGCCGCCGTGAGTCGGGCCGATGATTTTTCCGTCTGGCAACTCGCCCCAATGCGGCACCGCCTCATAAGACCAAGCGCCGTTGCCCGTGCGGACGGCAGTTTGCGGGCCATCGCCCGGCTTGGTGCCATGTTCTGGATGGGCAAGGGCAAGTGGCGCAATGAGGAGGGGGATCAGGAATTTCATGGAATGTGAGTTTCTAGTTTAGATTGTTGTTTGGCTTGGCAGCTACGTCCGCCTATTTCGCAAGCTTTCAGAAATTTGAAATTCTTCAAAACGGACATATCAACATGCTTGATTTCCTGAGATTCTAGCACTTGCGGCTTTACCTGAGAGGGCGGATTCTGCTACGGACTGTCCCTAAAATGGTTTTCAACATGGTAAGTCCGGGGAGCCACATGGCACCGCCAGCGCTGCTCGGGTGGCGGGGCGCTCGCCTTGCCTGCGGAGCGCTCGCTTGCGCCATGCCGCTTGCCACCGCAGATGCGGTGCCGGGCACGATCTACCAGAATGACCACAACCCGCTGCTCCAGGAATTCAAACTGCGCGGCCGATATCACGGTCAATTTTGGAGCGTGGTCGCGGACCAAGGGGAGGAAAGCGATTGGGAGGACCGGCGCTCGCGCTTTGGTTTCAGCGCGAAATTTCTCCAAAAATCCATCGAGCTGCGAGCGGATTTCAAGAGCAACGACGGTTTCCGGGACGCTTACGATGGCTTGGTGGACGCCTTTCTGCGCTGGACTCCGCGCCCTGGAATCGCCGTGAGCCTTGGGAAAATGACACCCCGAATCGCCCAACACGATTGGGTGGAGTCAAGCAACACGCAGGCGACCTTCGAGACTTCCCATGGCTTCAATCAACTGGGGGTTGAGCGCGCGACCGGCTTGGTGGTCGATGGTTCACGAGGTGAACTTTCATGGCGCTGCGGGCTGCACTCAAACGACACTCCACCAAACACGCAGGGCAGTGGCGCTTGGGGAGAGGGTGAGTTTGGCGACTTGCAGGGTGGGTTTTCGACGACTTTAGGAGGGGGATATGATTTCAAGCATGCGCTCCATTTCAACAAGGCCGCGCTGTTCATCGACTGGCTGCACAGCGAGCGCGAGCCGGGGGATCGGGTGTTGGCGAAGTTTGACGACATCCTTTCCGCGACGTGGATCGTGCAGCATGACAGGGCGGGATGCGTGCTGGAAGGCTTCCATGCGAGTGGTGGCGATTCAGGAAATGGCAGGATTGCGGGCTTCTATCTCTTGCCGACCTACGAGCTGGTCCCGGCCCGGTTGGAGTTGGTGGCGCGCTATACATTTTCCGCCGGCCGTGGGGATGAGAGCCTCAGCGCGCAACGGCGTTATGAGCAGGCCGCGCCTGAAATCACCCCTGCGGGCCGTGCGCGAGGCGACCGCTACCACGCACTCTATCTAGGCCTGCAATACTTTATCCACGGGGATCAACTCAAGCTGATGGCCGGCACCGAGTATGCGCGCTTGGCAGGCGGGGCGGTGGCGGATGACTATCAGGGGCTGACTTTCCTCACCGGCATTCGCTGCTCGTTCTAGCGGGATTCCACGTATCTTTTGCCACCCAAGTTCGCAGTTTCAAAACCGCGATTTTTCATTAAAGTCCGCGCATGTCCACGCTCGAACACTTCCTCGACCCATCCACCGTTTCGCTAAAAATCTGCGGGGTGAGGACATTGGAGGATGCCGAGCGGCTGGCGGCCCTGGGCGTGGATGCCTTGGGGGTAAATTTCTGGCCGAGCTCGAAGCGCTATCTTGCACCCGCCGAGGCCGCTTGGCTGCACGAGGTCGCCGGAAAAATTTTACGGGTGGGTGTGTTTGTGAACGCGCCGCCAGACTTGCCGCTGCGTCTCGTCCGCGAGGGACTGTTGGATGCCGTGCAGTTGCATGGCGATGAGGCCCCCTCCGATGCCGCGGCTTTTCGCGAGGCGGAAGTGCCATTCATCAAGGCAATCGGTGTGCAAACCATGGCGGACCTCACACGTGCGAACGAATACGGCGCAAGCGCCCTGCTGCTCGACGCCCACGCGCCAGGAATCTATGGCGGCACCGGCGAGGTGTTTGATTGGGAGCTCGCGTCCGAGTTCCGCCGCCATCACCCGCACTTGCCCGTGCTGCTGGCTGGCGGAATCACTCCTGAAAACACCTGGCTCGCCGCAACAAGCGTCCAACCCGCCGCGCTCGACATCGCATCAGGCGCGGAAACTTCTCCCGGCGTGAAGGACTTTGAAAAAGTCGCCGCCTTCCTCACCGCTCTCTCCCGCTGACAAGATATGCTAACGGATTCTCACTGCCACCTTGCCTCGCACCGTTTCGCTGCGGAGGAAATTCCCGAGCTGCTCGCACGCGCGCGCGCCGCAGACGTCACTCGCCTCGTAACTCTCGCAACCTCTCTCGGCGACGTCGCCGCAAACCTCGAAATCGCGCAAAACCCCGCCGTTCACGCCTGCATCGGCATCCACCCCTGCGATGTCCACAACGCGCCTGACGACTCTGCGCAGCAGCTTGCCGGATTTACCGCAGATTCCCGCGTCTGCGCGATCGGCGAGACTGGCCTCGACTACTACCACCCAGCACCGGATGGCTGGGACGAGGAAATTTTCCACCATCGGCAACGGGAATTTCTCCGTGCGCACTTCGAACTGGCCGCCGCCGCCAAGCTCAACATCGTCATTCACACGCGCGATCGGGAAGGCTGCCAATCGTTCGACGATGCACTCGCAATCTATCAGGAATATCACACCACGGTGCGAGCGGTTTTTCACTGCTTCATCGGCACATGGGCGAATGCCGAGCGAGTCCTTGCGCTTGGTGGCTTGGTCTCCTTCGGCGGCGTCGCCACGTTTAAAACCGCCGTAGAAGTCCGCGCCACCGCAGCGCGATGCCCGGC
>JBILPN010000464.1:0-3583 GCA_044373865.1 Luteolibacter sp.
CTTCGCCCTCGAAGCGTTTGAGGAACTTCGCCCGCTCCGGGACCTTGGCGAGCAGGTGGAAATGGTTGCCCATCACCGCGTAGGTCAACACCTCGACGCCCGAGAACTTCGCCATCCGCCACATCAGCCGCCGAAAAGCTTCCTTCTCCGTGTCACCGAGCACCATCTCCCCGCCCGCGGTGCGGCTCATCACGTGGTAGGCCTGGCCGCCGGCGTTCTCGCCGCCGAACTGGCCGAGGATCCGCCGCGGCGCTCGCTTCATCGAGCGGCCGAGGCTGTCCATCCGCCCCGGCATCGCGGCGGTGGGGAGGGTGACTTTCTCGAGCGGGGAGAGTTCCTTCAAGTCGTTGGTTTTCATCGGAGGAGGGGGTGTGACGGAGGGGAGGCAATCAAGGGCTGGTCAGGGGTGTCTACGACTGAATGCCTGACATTATTTCTTACGGGGGTGTCTACGACTGAATGCCTGACATTATTTCTTACGTTGGCAAACTTACGCTGGCGTTATTTCTGTGCATGTTGACCGCTTACACCGTTCAGAAGCCCTTCGGCGTTTCGTTAAGGGCTTTCCATCTAATTGCACACCAGCCAAGTGACACTACCGCTAAAATGAGGAATACCTTGCCGGCGGACGTGCTCCACGTGTCACTTAGTTTTACGCACAATCCAACGACCCCTGTGAAAAGGATGTTCAGGACTAATATTAAGGCGGAAATCCCTCCCGCGGTAACAAAAACATAGTCAAAAGGCAATAAAATCTTATTAAGCCGCTTTTTCCGCTCCCATGCATCAATACCACCCGCCGCTTGAATTGTAATCCTTTTATGCTCTTCCCAAGCTCTCAATGAGGTGGCGCAATTACTACAGTTCCCGTCGTCATCAGGATCGCCTTGATAATCGGGACCAAGAGCTCGAGCACATTGTTTGCAGTGCCAAAAGTAATCTGATGTCTCTTCGCGATCGGGGCGATATGTAGGATCCGACTTTATTCGTAATTCAGCGAATGAAGCTTCTCTCGCTCTGACCCCTGCGGTCTTCTTATATAGAGTGTGCTTGTCTCCCGCGCCCAAACCGCAGTGCCAGCATCTGTCCTGTAACCATTCCTGCATTAAGTTTGATTCGGGCTCTAAGCCAATTCGTTGGTAAACATTACGCCAATATTGTAAATCTCTTCGGTCCAATGTTCGAATAAAGGAAACAAATGAATCCATGGTTTCCAACTCTTGCTTGAGGGGATCCTGATCAAGAATTGCGCTCAGTCGAGCGGACTCAACAAAAAATTCATTTGAGCTCGAATCCATCCTTGAAATAGCTTCCAACTCCTCGTCAGGAAGACAGGGAGTAAGCCATAGAACATTAGCTAGAGTTCCACTCGTGCCACGGAAATATGCCTCGAATGAACCATCGCCAGCGGAAGTTACTTTCCTGCCATTTATGGCTTCTTGAAAAACTTGGGCCGTGGTCAAATACAAAGCGTGCGCAATCTCCAAACGAGTGGTGATACCAACCTTGGAGAACGGAATGCATGACGAGTAAAGCGATGCCGTATAGCTTTGAGCGACAAGCACTTCACTAAGATTGTCGATTATTTTATTTGCGCGAGTCAGGTTCACGGTGATTTTTTTGCAGCGTTTTCACTTCGTTTTTTAACATCTATTTAGCAGGATTTTGAGGGGCGGAGCTGCCTCAATAGGTGCTATTTCCAAAGCGCCATTTGGAGCACCAAGAGTATCCAAATTAAGGAAAACTGAAAGAGCTTATAGCTGAATAGGCTCCTGTTTGAATCTTTCGGGCGCGTTGTGAGCCATCTCAGGGGGCGGTCTATCAACATCATTACCAAGCAAATCACAAGCGCGGAAAATGCAGTTGCCCCTAAGTATGAAGCTACTGCTATTGGTGCAGGGAAGATGCAGTAGCCAATTACGGTGATTCCGATAAATAGAATCGAAAACCAGAACTTCTGAAGTTTCCATGGGCGCGCAATACTAAATTCAATCCAAAACAGCAAAGTAAATGTTATAGATACTATTGAGAATCCGCGGGCAAACACCAACGCTCCTTCTGTTGTGATTCTAGGGAAATTATTAATAAGCATCAATATTGCTCCAATAGCGCTCAGAGCAAGAATGATCATTGAGGAAATTAGCCCTCCTGCGAGAGTTCTATATTTAATAAGTTTGGTTGAAGGTTCGTTTTGAGGTGTGGTACCCATAACAATTTTTGTTTATATTGACTGCCGGTCCTCCCGAAGGGAGAGACAGTTCTGCTATACGTTGCGGATCTCCGATGGAAATTCTAGATCAAGCGGACACTCGGGATTGCCAGTCTGCTTAATTTGATTTGCTGCAGCTTGAGGCAAGCCGTGGATTTCTTGCAGGATATTGCCAGCTCTGGCTGGGTCGGGAACATTGAAAACCAAATCAATTGAAACTCGATCATCTGACTCTCGAGTCTTGTATCGGAGATATCCGTAGCCATGAACTGCAATAGATTCGATCCAGACGTTGAAACTTATTCGCTTTTGATCGATTTCTCCGCGCTTGAGTCGCGTGTCCACCCAGAAGGTCTTTCGTTCCAAGTCTTTCATCTGTTCTATTGAGAGGAGAAATAATCGGTTGAAGCCGACGAGGAGCGATGGGTTTTCGAGCAATCAGTGGTCCGCTTTTGCGGGCTCAATCTCTGGGAATTACAGCTTCGATTAGGCGTTTCGTATGATAGGCCGAAGGCTTCATCATTTCGGCTCTCGCTTCGGCGAGATGTTGGAGCACTTGAGCCCTCACGGTTTCAGCCGACAATCGCGTTGGCGGCATGCTCGAAAGCAGATCGTTCATGGCCACGGTCTTGGGCGAAGGAGGAATCACTTTCATGGCTTTCATGCGGCGAAATCGAGATCCCGGGTCGCGCGGACGGCGGGCTCTGGGAGGATCTCGCCCTTGGCGGAGCGGTGGGCGATCTCGTCTCGGACGATGCCGCAGAGTTCGGCGTAGGTGTCTTCCTCGCGGGTGCCGTGGCAGACGCCGCCGTAGTAAAGATCCGGGCAGTAGCCGATGTAGCACTGGTCCTCATCGGACCAGCGGACGAAGCGGTGATAACGGTCTTCCGGTTTCATGGTCTTTACCTAGCTGCCGGAGCTTGCGTCTTCAATCGCCTTTTTGACCTGTCGCTCCTGATAGGTTTTCGCGTCGTCGCCTTCGGCTCCGCTGACGGTGACGAGGCCCGGGAAGTTGGGATGCTTGAACTGGCGGTGGGAGCCTTTCTGGCGGTCGATGAAGAAGCCTGCCCCGTGGAGATCGGAGAGGAGCTGGCGGATTTTCCGGGGCATGGGGGGAGAGGGACGGTGTTGAGGAGAAAGAGAGGGGCGACAGGAGTGTCGCCCCTCCGCTCACGACAGGAGTGTCGTGGCTCCTTACTGGCACGCCTCGCAGGTGCCGCCGTTCATCATGGCGTCGATACTGCAGGCGTTCTTCTCCGCGTCGCTGTATTCGCGAGCCGCGGTGGCGGTGGCCATGACGCCGCGTTGCTCCTTTTTGACGTCGATGGTGGCTTTCTCGATGTTGGAGGCCTGGAGGGTGCGGAGGTAGTAGGT
>JBILPN010000465.1:0-3582 GCA_044373865.1 Luteolibacter sp.
AAGGCAAAGCCTGCTTGGTCCCTCTGGATGGGTGGCAGCCCGCAAATCAAGCTTTGCCCGGCGCGCAGCCACAATCCAGCGAGGCATCGAACATTTTCTAGCGTCCTGGCTGAAAAGCAGGGTGGACGTGCCTGTCGATCTCTCACAGAGTCGTGGCCATCGCCACCATGCCTCCTAATTTTTCCTCCACCGCCAACGAGATCTGGGCCGTCGCCGACCTGCTGCGCGGAGATTTCAAGCAATCCCAATACGGCAGGATCATCCTGCCCTTCGCCCTGCTGCGCCGCCTCGAGTGCGTGCTGGCACCCACCAAGGCCGCCGTGCTCGCCAAGCTGCCGACCGTTTCCGCCATGCCGGTGGAGGCCCAGGAAAAGCTGCTCCTGCGCGAGGCGAAGAAATTCTTCTACAACACCTCACCGATGGACCTCGGCAAGCTGGGAGAAACCGACACGGCCCGGAACCTGGAAACCTACATCCAGTCCTTCTCCGCCGACGCCCGCGAGATCTTTGAGCACTTCAAATTCGCCGATTTCATCCACCTGCTCGACGACGCGAACCTGCTCTATCTCGTCATCCAGCGCTTCGCCTCTTGGGATCTCTCGCCGAAAGCCATCGACAACCACCACATGGGCCTCGTCTTCGAGGAACTGATCCGGAAATTCGCCGAGTCCTCCAACGAAACCGCCGGCGAGCACTTCACGCCTCGCGACATCGTCCGCCTCACCACCGCGCTCGTGTTCGTCGAGGATGACGAACTGCTGACGCTGGATGGCATCGTCCGCTCGATTTACGACCCGACCGGCGGCACCGGTGGGATGATTTCCAGCGGCATGGAATACGTCCACGAACTCAACCCCCGCGCCCGCCTCGCCCCCTTCGGCCAGGAACTGAACCCGGAATCCTACGCCATCTGCAAGGCGGACATGCTCATCAAGGGCCAGGACGTCACCAAGATCCGCCTCGGCAACACGCTCTCCGACGACCAACTCGCCGGGATCTTCTTCGACTACATGCTCAGCAATCCGCCTTTCGGCGTGGATTGGAAAAAAATCCAGAAAACCATCACCGACGAGCACCAGCACAAAGGCCACTCCGGCCGCTTTGGTCCCGGCCTGCCGCGTGTTTCAGATGGCTCGCTGCTTTTCCTTCTCCACCTCGTTTCCAAGATGCGCCCGCTGGTGAAGGGCAAGGACGGGAAAATGGAAGGCGGCTCGCGCATCGGCATCATCCTCAACGGCTCGCCCCTCTTCACTGGTGGCGCTGGCTCCGGCGAATCGGAAATCCGCCGCCACTTGCTCGAGAACGACCTCGTGGAAGCCATCGTCGCGCTGCCCACCGACATGTTCTACAACACCGGCATCGCCACCTACATCTGGATCCTCTCCAACAACAAGCCCGCCCACCGCAAGGGCAGCGTCCAGCTCATCCACGCCGTGGACTGCCACGAGAAGATGCGGAAATCCCTCGGCTCGAAGCGCAAACAGCTCTCGGAAGACCACGTCACCGGCATCACTCGCCTCTTTGCCAGCGCCAAGCCGCACGAGCCCGCCCCCGGCGATCTCCCGCTGCGCTCGAAGCTCTTCCCCACCACCGCCTTCGGCTACCGACGCATCACCGTCGAACGCCCGCTCCAGCTCCGCATCGATCCACAGAACCCGGAAAAACGCGCCGCACTCGCCGCCGATGCCGGATGGAAAAAACTCGATCCCGACGAACAAGGCCTCTTCCTGGAGGTGCTCGATACCGTCAAAAAATCCTACCTCTCCCGCACCGCCTTCCTCAAGGATTTCAAGGCGGTGCTCAAGCCCACCGACTACACCCTCTCCCCCGGAGTTTCCAAGATCCTCCTCAAGCACCTCGGCGAGCACGACGACGACGCGGAAATCTGCAAAGACGCCAAGGGCAACATCGAGCCCAACCCCGATCTCCGCGACAACGAGAACGTCCCGCTCGGTGAGGACATCCACGAATACTTCGCCCGCGAGGTCACGCCTCATGTCCCGCTCGCTTGGATCGATGAATCCAAGCGCGACGACAAGGACGGCGGCATCGGCACCGTCGGCTACGAAATCCCCTTCAACCGCCATTTCTACACCTACAGCCCGCCGCGCCAACTCGACGCCATCGACACCGAGCTCGCGACCGTCACCGGGGAAATCCAAGACCTGCTCCAGGAAGTAGCCGGCGCATGAACCCGGAAAACCCGCTTGTTTCGCCACCCGTCCTGCCGTATCCTCATGCCCAGTGAAAACGAGCCAACCCCAGAAATCCCCAATCCGCCCGCTCATCAGCGAGGAGCGGATGCAGGAGATCTTATCCTCCCGGCGTTCGATCACGTCCGAGGAAGCTTATCGGGAGATGGAGAAGCATCTGGGCCGCCCACGCTCGCCGGGCAGGAAGCCCGTCTCCGTGAATGGGCAGACCGTCTGGGTCTCCTGCTGAGCCCGGCCGCATTGCCCACCAAGGTCGTCCGTGGCGGACAGGAACATGACCTGTTCCACGACGAGCCGAACGACCGCTATTTCAAAGTCACCCGCAATGGTGTCTTCGGCTTCAGCCCCGGCATCGAGCTGGCCCTGGTCTCCTCCGCGCAGGATGCCCGCCGCTTCCATCTTTGGGATGCCACTCCGCTGGAATACCTGGAACGACTCCACCTCCAAAACCTTCTCGTGCCCGGCCTGAATCGCCTCGAAGGCATCATCCACCAATCCAATGGAGAGCTTTCCATCGTCACCTCCCAACCGCGCTTCGAGATCATTCCGGTGAGCGTCCCGGAAATCGACGCTTGGTTTGCCAGCCTCGGCTTCGAGAAAATCACCGATAGCGCCTACTACCGCCGTGAGGACAATCTCGGCGTCTTCGATGCCCACGACAAGAACCTCGTCCGCGCCGGTGACGACCTAGTCGCCTTCGACGTCATCCCCTGCCACCCGGCTGGCGGATTCCTCGCCTTCATCGAGGCAACCCTCGCCGCCGGTCACACCCTCCGTGCCGTGCGCACTGTCACCCCCCATCGCCAACCATGAGCAAGAACGTTCCCATTCTTCCCGCCGATTACCCCGCTTGGCTGACGAGTCTCAAGCAACGCATCCAAGGTGCCCGCCAGAGGGCATTGTTGGCAGCCAATCACGAACAAATCCGCCTCTACCATGACATCGGCCGGGACATATTGGTACGTCAAACCCAACAGGGCTGGGGTGCCAAAGTCATTGACCGCCTCTCCGCTGACCTCCGTGCCGCATTCCCTGGAATGAAGGGCCTCTCTTCACGAAACTTGAAATACATGAAGTTTTTCGCCCAGGAATGCCCCGACTTTCTGATTGGGCAGCAGACTGCTGCCCAATTGCCTTGGTTCCACATCATCGCCATCATCACCAAACTCCCAGACCCCGACCTGCGCGACTGGTATCCGAAATACAAATCCAGGGCCTTGCCCTTCGCTACCTTCGGATGCCCCTTCGACGTCATCCCCTGCCACCCGGCTGGCGGATTCCTCGCCTTCATCGAGGCAACCCTCGCCGCCGGTCACACCCTCCGCGCCGTGCGCACCGTCGCCACCCGCCAGCCATGAACGACCTGCCC
>JBILPN010000466.1:0-3581 GCA_044373865.1 Luteolibacter sp.
CCCGGGATGGGAATTCACCGGATGGAGCGGCGAGTTGACCGGCACCAACACGCGCCCGTTTCTCTTCCCAACCAGAGACTCCCGGGTCACGGCCACCTTTGCTCAGGTTTCGGTCTCTTCTTCGGTAGATCATTTCAACTCCGCTAACTGGACGGGCGGTAGCGGTTGGATTGGTTCCTGGACGACTGCTGGTGTAGCAACAACGCCCGGCACCATCGCACAACTCAACGGCGGGAGCGGCATCTCACAAATCACCCGGACCCTCGCCGCGCCGTTGAGCGCCGCGAGTCTGTCCTTTGGCTATGACCTGGATCGAATCGGTGGCAGTGATGTCGCCACGGTCGAGGTGTTCAACGGTGGCTGGCAGACGGTATGGACCGAGATCTTCAGAGGAACGGATGTCGATGGCAGCACCGACATCCTGACATCCGGAAACATCAGCCTCAGCGGAACGATTACCCAAGTCCGCTTCACCTTGAACGGCAACGGGGTGGGAGACACTTTCCTTATCGACAATGTGTTGATCACAGGGACGCCCAACGTTCCCACTAGCAGCTCGCCTCTCTTCAGCAGCGATCCAATCGGCAAGGCCGCCGCCCCGGACGACGGAATCTACTCGGGAAACCTCTCGGGAAATGCCAGCGATCCGAACGGCAATCTAATGACCTTCTCCAAGCTTTCCGGAGGACCTGCCTGGCTCAGCATCGATGCTAACGGAACACTCTCCGGAACACCTCTGCTGGGCGACCTGGGACTCAATCGCTGGACGGTAGAGGTCGGCAGCTCCGGTGGCACGGACACGGCGATCCTGCTGATCGAAGTCATTGCGCCCGGCCCCAATCCACCCGCGGGGCTGAGCTATTCCAGCCCTCCCGTCTACACCAAGGGCACGGCGATCGCGAACCTTTCCCCGTCCAGCGGTGGCGGCGGCGTGATGAGGTATGTGGCCACGCCCAAACTGCCAAACGGTTTGAGGCTGAACAACACCACCGGCGTCATCAGCGGCACACCTGTGGAGGTGAAAGCAGCCGCTGCCTACACCATCACGGCCACCAACGCCGACGGCGCCACCACCTCATCATTCAACATCATGGTCAACGATATCGCCCCCTCAGCGCTGACCTATACCCCAAGCTCGGCCATATACACCAAGGGCCAGACCATCACTCCCAACACTCCCACCAACAGTGGTGGCACCGTGGTTTCCTATGTGGTCTCTCCCCCATTGCCGGCCGGGCTGCTGCTAAACACCACCACGGGCGTGATCAGCGGCGCACCATCGGTGGCGGGCCCGACGGCAACCACTCACACTGTCACCGCCACCAACACCGGCGGTTCGACGGCTACCACCCTGAGCATCCTGGTCGAAGAAGTCATGACCAACTCCACGTCGATCACAATCAATGACAATGCAGCAGCCTCGCCCTACCCATCCGCGATCGTTGTTTCGCCGACTGACGGAACAATCACCAAGGTCACGGCCGCAATTCATGGCCTCACTCATGCACGGCAAAACGATTTAGACATCCTGCTGGTCGGCCCATCCGGGCAGAAGGTGTTGCTGATGTCGGATGTTGGTGGAAGTGCTTCGGCAATGGGTGTGGATCTAACGTTTGATGATGCGGCCGCAACTTTCCTGACTGCCGATGCGGTTTCCATTCCTACTGGAACCTACAAACCCAGTAACAGCGGGACAAACCCCGACCCCTTCTCGGCACCGGCCCCCGCTGCGCCGCATGACTTAACCTTGTCGGTTTTCAACGGAACGAATCCCACGGGCACTTGGAGCCTCTACGTGATGGATGACCGGTCAAACAACACCGGCAGCATCAGCAGAGGATGGAGACTGTCACTGGAGATCACCGCGCCGCCCGCCGCCCCCGCCTCACTCAGCTACTCCAGCAACCCCGCCACGTATACCAAGGGCACGGTGATTCCTGACAACACGCCAACGAGCAGTGGTGGAGCCGTGGTTTCCTATGCGGTCTCACCCGCGCTGCCAGCCGGCCTCACGCTGAACACTTCCACCGGCGTCATCAGCGGCACACCGACGACCCTTGCCACCTCCCCCAACTACACCGTCACCGCCACCAACACCGGCGGATCCACCACCGCTTCAGTGGGCATCACAGTCAATGACGTTGGGCCTTCCTCTCTCAGTTATTCTAGCAATCCCGCCATATGCACCAAGGGCACGGCGATTCCGGAAAACACTCCAACCAGCAGTGGTGGAGCTGTGGTTTCGTATGCGGTCACACCCGCGCTGCCAGCTGGCCTCACGCTGAACACCTCCACCGGCGTCATCAGCGGCACGCCGACGACCCTTGCCACTGCCGCCGACTACACCGTCACCGCCAGCAACACCGGCGGCTCCGCCACCGCCTCGGTGGGCATCACAGTCAATGACGTTGCGCCCTCGGCGCTGACTTATTCCAGTAACCCGGCGAGCTACATCAAGGACACGGCGATCTCGGACAACACGCCAACCAGCAGCGGTGGAGCGGTGGTTTCGTATGCGGTCTCACCCGCACTGCCAGCCGGCCTCACGCTGAACACCTCCACCGGTCTCATCAGCGGCACGCCGACAACCCTTACCGCCTCCGCCAACTACACCGTCACCGCCACCAACACCGGCGGATCCACCAGCGCCTCGGTGAGCATCACGGTGGTCTCGGCCTATTCCGCATGGTCCATCCAGTATCAACTCACCCAAGGCCCGGAAGGGGATGATGATGGTGATGGAAACTCGAACTATTTCGAATTCGTCGCCGGTCTGGTCCCAAACAATGCCGCTTCTGTCTTCAAGACCACGGCGGCCCCCGTCTCCGGACAGGCGAACCAAATGGCCATCGTCTTCAGTCCGATCATCAGCGGCCGCGCCTACAAGGTCAAAAGCAGCGATTCTCTGGCCTCTGAAACCTGGATCGAACTCGTCAATCCCATCGTGAGTGATGCAGACGATGTGCGCACCGTCATCGATTCCTCTGCCACCGGCGACAGGAAATTCTACGTGATCGAAATCACCACCCTCTGAATCTTCAATTCGGGAGTCCAGCTTTGGACACGGCATGGCGCTGGGTCCTCCCCCGTATTGCCCGGGCCTAATCCTCGTTCGGAACACGGGTGTTGGAAATACCGTTTTCGGTGTCCTCTTTCAGTAATTCTCGCGGTGTATATAAATGAAGTTCCGAACGCGTGGCAAATGCCCACGCCGCCGCGTGCCAACCCATGATCGAATTCAGCATCAGCCGGAATTCAACAATCCTCCAAACAACCCTGTCATGAAAACCACCGAACCAGACCTCGGGGCTTGCGGAAAACGTCACTCCGTGACGCGCCATGCCCGGCAGCCCGGCTTTGCCCTGATCGTCACTCTCTCTCTGATGATTTTGCTGACCGTGATTGCCGTGGGTTTGCTCAGTCTCAGCGCGATCTCGCTGCGTTCTTCCGGCCAAAGTTCGGCGCTTCATCAAGCGCGCGCCAATGCCCGCCTCGCCCTGACCTTGGCCATTGGCGAGTTGCAGACCCAAATGGGACCGGACCAGCGGATTTCGGCCAATGCCGCCATCCTCGACACGTCT
>JBILPN010000036.1:0-12217 GCA_044373865.1 Luteolibacter sp.
CACCACCAAATCCGGAAGCAAACGCGGAATCCCTTCCAACGCTTCCGCGGAACTCGACGCCTCACCACACACCACGCAACCCGGCTTCTGCTCAATCATCCGCAACAAACCTTCAAGGAGCATCGGGTGGTCATCCACTAGAAATATCTTTTTCATCATTGTATTGGGGTAAATTCCGTTCTGTATCTATCAAAAATTTAATGGAGCCGGGGCGCGACAATCACCGCCTCCACACCGCTTCCGGGTTTACTTTCAATCACAAATCGACCACCTAACATCTCCAGCCGCTCGCGCAAGCTCATCAACCCAAAGCCCGAGCCCGGGGCCTTTCCAATCCGGCAGTCTTCCGCTTCAAAGCCGCAGCCGCGGTCACGCACCACGACTTGCAAGTGCTCGTTGTCCAAGACGGTCAGCTCGACAAAAGCTTCGGTGACTCCGGCATGTTTGACAATATTGAAAAGCAGCTCCTTCACGGCTAGAAACAGCAGAATCCGCATGTCTTCATGCGGCGTGTCCACCGTGAGATCAATCATGTTGTGAACTTGCAAACCATGCTTTTCCTTCATCCAACTGCCGCACAACCATGCCAGCGCACGGCCAAGACCCTCGCCCAGAATCGGCGGCGACAACTCGACCGCCAAGGACCGCGAGTTTGACAAAACCTCATCCATCAAACGCACCAAATTCATCGTCTCACGCGCGCGGCCGTCTTCGTCCATCTTCGCCAAAGACTCGATTCTCATTTTAGCAGAAACTAACAATTGTTGGAATTGATCATGCAAGATGTGCGCCATGCGCTTGCGCTCACGCTGCTCTGTGAAGGTCAAGTCGGAAGCCATCAAGGAAATCTGACTGGCCCGCTTACGCAATTCCGCCGTCCGCTCCTCAACCCGGGCTTCTAACTCTTCTTTCGCATGCTTCAATCCCTCAACCGCGGCTTTGCGCGCGGTAATGTCCTGCGCGATCATCGTTGCTCCCACGATCTCACCCGCCTCATTCCGCATCACGGAGGAGGACAGGGACAAATCAATCCATTTCCCGTCATTTCGCACCCGGACGGTCTCAAACTGGGAGACCGACTCACCATGCTTCAACTTCTCTAGAATCTCTCCGCACTCATGCTTGCGCTCCTCCGGAATCAAGGTGCTATTGCGCCGACCAATCATCTCCTCCGCCGTATAACCGAAGATCTTCTCCGCTCCGTGGTTCCAACTGACAATTTTATCATCCATGCCGAAACTGATGATGGCATCATTGGATGACTCCACCATCACGGACAACCAACGACCGGCTTCTTCCGCAGATTTACGCGCGGTAATGTCCACACAGGTGATCACCACCCCGGCGATTTGATCCTCGGTGGTGCGGTAAGGCAGCAAACGCGACAAAAACCACCGGCCATCCAAATCCCGAACTTCGCGCTCCACCAATGATAAATCATCCAAAACCTTTGCCGCGTCCGCCGCAATATCCGGATAATCCAACTTGTGCGTTAGATCCGACAATGGCCGGTCCACATCCGATGGAATGAAATTGAACAAGCCGGTCGTCGATGGCGTGAACCGCTTAATCCGCAACTGGCGATCCAGGAAAATCGTGGCGATGTTCGTGGAGGCCATCAAGTTCTGCAAATCACTGTTGGTCCGGCTCAACTCCTCAACCTTGCTCTTCAACTCTTGGTTGATCGTGATGATTTCCTCGTTGATCGACTGCAACTCCTCACGCCCGGTCTCCAACTCTTCAGTTGCCGAGCGCAGCTCTTCGTTCATCGCCTGGAGCTCTTCATTCGAGGCTTTCAACTCTTCGGTGGACGCCTCGTATTGGTCAACGGTGTCGCGCAAGCGCAACTTCATTTGATCCAATTCCTCCTCCAGATTCTGCAGCACACTCGCCTGCGGCGGCGGCCGCTCACCTGCCGGCGGTCGTGACAAGGGCACCGAGGAATCCTGAGAATCTGCGGATTGCTCATGGAATAATATCAACAAATAGTCCGGCGCAATTTCATCCACCCGCTCGATCGTTAAACTCAGACTGCGGACGAGCCCGTCCAACTGAAGACTCAGCCCATCGACTTGCAGCGGCATCGCCGATTTCCCAACTTGAAACAAGGCCGCCCGCAACTCCGCACGCAGCCCCGGGTGAATCGTCCGCAACAAATCGGAGCTGGGCTCCCCACCCACAAATTGCAAATACCTCCCAACACTTTTGGAAAGGTGTACAATTTCATGCTCGCGGTTGATCACCAAGGAAGGTGGTGCCACTCGTTCAATGAGGTGAAAATGCAATTCCGCCCAACTGTTGCGCAGCATCGGCTCCACCCGCGTGACGCCATCACCCGCGATGCCGGGAACCACCGCCGGCAGCAGCGGCCCCGCTGTCATCGCGTGATTCATCGGCGTTTGCATGGCAAATGAAAATGTCGCCGTGCCTGTCGGGAATCCAACACCGGTCCGGTGGTTTGAGCGCCGAGTGTAAATCCGGTGCTTCTTGTCCAAGGCTCCAAACAAGGCTCCCGCCTCTTCCGCAGATTCCGACGAACCCAAGAACAACCATCCGCCCGGCCTCAATGCGAAGTGAAAAATATCAAACACTTTCGCCTGCGCCTGCCGGTTCAGATAGATCAACAAATTTCGACAACACACCAAATCCAACCGCGAAAATGGCGAGTTTTTCAACAAATCATGCACCGCGAACAACACGATTTCTCGCACCGCGCGCCGCACTCGGTAACTCCCGGGCTCTTTCGTGAAAAACCTCCGCAAGCGCTCCTCGGACACATCTGCGGAAATCGTCTCCGGATACTTGCCATCGCGCGCAACCTCAATCGCCATCCGGTCCAAATCCGTCGCAAACACCTGGATCTGCGGCGGGAAATCCAGCTTCTCTGCGTATTCACACAACAACATCGCCACCGAATAGGCCTCCTCGCCTGTCGCACACGCTGGAACCCACACACGAATGTGATCGCTCGCGCCCTTGCCCTTGAACATCTCTGGAACCATCTGCTCAAGCGCGCGAAATGAGTCGGGATCCCTGAAAAAGTTCGTCACACTGATCAACAAATCCTGCAACAAAGCTCCGGTCTCTCCCGGATGCGCTCGCAAATACGCACGATACGAATCCAGATCCTCTGCCGCATTCACCTGCATCCGCCGGCCAATCCGCCTCAACAAGGTCGCGCGCTTGTAGGAACTGAAATCATGACCCGTCCGCGCTTTCAAAAATGCGAGAATTTCACGCAGGGCTGACTCATCACGCTCCAAACTCCGCGCGTCCTCACGTGGCAAGGCCTCACTCAAATGCGAGGGAAGATGAATCCGCCGACCGTTCTCCTGATAGTCAATGATGTGACTCGGCATCTCCTCCACCGGTAAAATCCAATCCACCATCCCAGTCGCGATCGCCGCCCGCGGCATGCTGTCAAACACCGCCTCGGTCGGATCCTGCGCTAAGGTGAGACCACCCAACTCTTTCACCCGCTTCAAGCCCAAGGCTCCGTCTCCATCCCCGCCGGACAGCACAATCGCAATCGCGCCAGAACCATAGGAATCCGCCAAAGTCCGGAATAACAAATCCACCGCGATGTGCCTGCCTTTCGGCCGACTCATGTCCAAAGCATAGATGAATCCATCCACCAGGGCCAAGTGCTTCGCGGGTGGAATCACATAGACATGATCCGACTCTAGCAGCAATGGTTCCACCACGGTCGTCACTGGAATACGGGCACTTTTTTGAAGAATTTCTGCGAGACAACTCTCGTGTTCAGGCGACAAATGCACCACCACCACATAGGCCATGCCAGTGTCTGGCGGAACCTGCGAGAAGAACACTTTAAGCACATCCAAGCTCCCCGAGGAGCCACCGAGGCCAACGACAACACTCGGCAGGCGCCTCGTGTCTCCACTGCACCCTTGGCTACCTGCCGCCATCGGCACAAGCGCGGAATCCCGCACCGATTCAACAGCCGCCTCGGCGGCCTTTGTGACCTTTCCGGCGTCATCAGATTCGCTAATCGACTCATCTTCCATGGGTCATAACTGTATCCCCAAGAGCTGGCTTGACCAGCATGGAAGGCAAGAATTGAAAAAAATCACGCATGGCTTGAATCCTCACAATTCCGGCACGGCAACAAGCCTGTGACCTACGTCGCGAAGCTCGATGTTCACGCTGGGTCCTAGAGCATCCAGACCGCTTGATCATCTGGAAAAACTTCCGCTCGTCCGGCTCGGCCGCTTCACCTCCACCGCAAAATCGTCGTCAATGTCGTCATCGGCAATGTCACTTCCATCCACCAGAACTTCAGTGATGTCCTCAAGTGTCACATCCACCAGTTGCGCACCTTTCGAGCGGGTGGAAATATCGCCCCGGGTCAGAATCCCCACCAAGTGCATCTCGCGGTCCAACACCACAACCTGACGGATCTGATTTTCCTCCATCAGCGCGGAGGCATCGACGATGTCTTCGTCGTCATAACAATACGCCACATCCGTATTCATCACCTCCTCGGCAACCGTCATGCTAGGGTCCAAACCCTCTGCAACCGCTCCCACCACGAGATCTCGGTCCGTCAAGGTTCCCTGCAATCTCAATCCGTTGCATACCGGGATGATTCCCACCTCCAAGTCGCGCATTTTCGCAGCCACATCCGACAAAGGGGTCTCTGGGTCACACACATAGGGGTCCCGACTCATGATCTCGTGAATTTTCATAGATAAATAACAGTTTTCAATTGGTTTTAGAAGACTTGTTTCTCCAGCAATCCGCATTCCTACCCACCATGCCATGATCAAATCTCGGTGCCTGCTTGAATCCCGCCCTAACACGAAGCTCAAGTCCTCCCCAGCGTCCTGAAATCACCGTGCATTTCTCAAGCAATCCATTGCAGAATGCCACCCGCCCGCGCCCACGCCGCAAGCCAAGTCGTTAGCAATCGGTTACCCTCCTCCGGCACAACACTTGCAAGTCAGCACCAAGGTCCAACACCCCATCCTCCCATGCAAACCGCAGAACTTCACCTACCCTTCATCGACCGCAAAGACGCCGGCATGCAGCTTGCCAGCCAACTGGCCGCTTGGAAATCCTACCCCGCCGCAGTGGTCCTCGCCCTACCCCGCGGCGGGGTGCCCGTGGCATGGGAGGTCGCGCAGGCGCTCGCGCTCCCTCTGGACATTCTGGTGGTCCGGAAAATCGGCTTCCCGGGCTCACCGGAACTCGCCGCCGGGGCAATCGCCTCGGGCGGTGCCACCGTCTTTAACCCGGAAATCGCCGCGCTGCTGCCACGCCCGACCGAGCAACTCGCAGCCGTCATCGCCCACGAGAAAATTGAGCTGGAACGCCGGGAAGCGCTCTACCGCGGGGACCGCCCGCCGCTCGATCTGAAGGAAAAAACCGTGATTCTCATCGACGATGGATTGGCCACGGGAGCCACCATGCGCGCCGCCGTGCAAGCGGTTCGCAAACTTGGTGCCGCGCGCTGCATCGCCGCCGCCCCGGTCGGCTCAAGCAGCGCCTGCGAGTCGCTGCGCCAAGATGCGGATGAGGTGGTGTGCGCGCATTTGCCGCTCCATTTCCAAAGCGTCGGCCGCTATTACCAAGACTTCAGCCAGACCACCGACGCTGAGGTGCGGGAACTTCTCTCGACACGCCCGGCGCTCGTCACCGCAGACCCCCAGCGCCCGCTCAATCCATCAACACCCGATACATCGCGCGGCCAGGCGGCGGCAAGGGATCGGTGAAACTCGCGACTCCCGCCACCCCGGGCACCGTAGCAAGGGTCTCCCAAACTCGCAGGGCGGAGTCTCCAGCACTCCGCTGCACTCGGAAAGTCTCCCCCACCGCACTCGGCCACCGCAAGGCTCCTGCCACCTGTTGCGCGGCAAATCGCGACGCTCCGTGGTGAGGATTCAAGCCAAGACGAAGCTCAATTTCATCGCTCGTCCCGTCACCGTCGCTGTCCACCTCGCCCCCCGTCGGATTGCCCGTGTGATAGGGTTGCAGCACATCCTCCCAAATTGACCGAACATAGGGAAACCCGCGTTCGTTGACGAAGGCGCTACCAACCACACCACGTCCCTGGCCGCTGTAATACTCAATGTAGCTTTTTGAGATCTTATACCAAAGATCCGCATTGCCGATCCCCATGCGTGCAACTGCGGAACTCGCCGTGCTCGTGCCATTCGGCCAATAACCGCCGACGATGAGCACCAACTGGTTGGTCTGGTGCGGCCGGAATCCATCATAAGCATAGCCCAGCGAACTGCGCAGCCCCCCACCATCGGCGCTATCGAACTCCTTCAACATCCCGAGCGCTCCCGGATTCGGCAGGGTCGCGGCTCCTGCATAAATTTTCCCGGAACCACTCACGCCCGAACCCCCATTCAGACCGGAATTGACGTTTTTCCCATAGGTGTCATTCACCAATGAGGTATAAATTCCAAGGTAGTCGGAAAGCTTGGAAGCAAAGAATTGATAGTTTCTAACTCCATTCTCAATCATGCTCGCGGTCGGCGCTGACGAGCTTGGATTGGCGAGCTTCCAATTGAAGGTTCTGGCGGCATTGCTCAAGCCGTTGGCATTGAGCGCGGAGAGAAATTGTGCATGATTGTAGGTATTTAAAATTGCCTCACTTGCTGCGGGCCCGCCGAAATACACCATCCCGACCAAGACTCCGCCAATCATCCCCTCGCGGTAATTTGGATTCCATGAGCGGTTTAAATTGGCATCGCCATCGAGGGTGAATTGCTGAGTGTTCGCGAGAATATAGGGGTTGTTGTTGCTGGTCGTGAAGGCACTGGCCACCAAGCCGGCCTTCATCACCAAGTCCGCACGCGTCTTTTCCGCTTCGGTCAATTGCTTCCAAATCCGTGGGGTCTTCCTCACCACCGCAAGCATGCCAGTCACATGCCGCTCGTGCTGCGCCGGATAGCCGCCGTTGGCACAAATCTCATTTCCTCCCGTCAAGCTGTGCCGAATTTGCTGCAACAAGCGGGAATCCGCCTTGGTGTTTCCCGCATGACTGGCCGCGGCTAGAGTGACCGATGCACCACCAAACCATGCGCCGTTGGTGTAGGCTCCACCGGCGAATCCCCTGCCATAGCTGATGAGCGGCGCGGCAATCGCCGCATCGACCGCCGCTTGTGACGGACTGTGAATGACAGCCCCGAGACCAGGCACCACGAATGATGCGAATGCAATTGAAAGCCAGTGCAGGAAACCTTGATGCATGCGGGAGCGAGTCATTGGGGAAATCTCTTAGAATCTCTCCCAAGAAACCCCATACCACCCCAAGCGCAAGCGATGTTGGATGCTCGCCCTTGCCGAAACTCGCAGCCGCTGAACGCTTAAATCCTTAGGGAAAATTCTAACTTTCGCCGCTCAGGATTTCCGCCGTCCACCGAAAACCCGAGCCTCTCAAACGAAAAAAATCCGGCGCACGCCATGCGCACGCCGGACTAAAATCCTCATTCGCAAAGCATCAATGCTCGCGGCAGAATTGCTCGAAGCGGGTAAGCCCTTCGTTCAAGATGTCCAAGGTGGTGCAGTAGCTCAAACGAATGCCTTCGTCATAGCCAAAAGCGATGCCCGGAATGGCCGCAACCTTGTAGCGAGACAAGAGCTTGTCACACAGGTTCATCGACTTGAGACCCGTGCCGCCGGTGTAAACAAAGAAGTAGAATGCACCCTGTGGCTCCACCACGCGGACGTTTGGAATCGCCTTGAGACGTGCAAACATGAACTGACGCTTCACGTCATACTCACCACGCAAGTCTTCGATAAACGATTGGTCACCTTCCAATGCCGCCAGCGCCCCATACTGGGCGAAGGAGTTGGCGTTGGATGTGGTGTGGTTCTGAATCTTTTCAATCGCATCCGCCAAGTCCTTGGGGGCTGCGGTGTATCCCAAACGCCAGCCGGTCATCGAATAGGCTTTCGAGAACCCATTGACGGTGATGGTCAGATTGTAGAGCTCGTCGCTCAACGATGCGATCGAGACGTGCTTGGCTTCGCCGTAAACCAGCTTCTCATAGATCTCGTCGGATAGAATCACGATGTCCTCGCCAATCGCGATTTCACCCAACTCCAGGAGTTCTTCCTTGGTGTAAACGGCACCTGTTGGGTTGCCCGGTGTGTTGATGATGACCATCTTGGTCGCAGGAGTCATCGCTTCCTCGAACTGCTCCGGAGTCATCTTCCAACCCGTGGATTCCTTGGTCTCGACAATCACAGGGACGCCGCCGGCCAAACGCACCATCTCAGGGTAGGAAACCCAGAATGGAGAAGGAATGATCACTTCGTCGCCTTCCTCAATGACCGCGAGGATCGCGTTATAACACGCCATTTTCGCACCACCGGTGACGCAAATCTGGTTTGGCGCGTAGGTGAGGTTGTTGTCCGTGGCAAATTTTTTCGAAAGCGCCGCACGCAGCTGTGGGATGCCACCTGCTGGCGTGTATTTCGTGTGGCCTGCTTGCAGTGCCTCGATGGCTGCGTCCTTGATGAACTGAGGGGTATCCACTTCCGGCTCGCCACCGGCCAGTGCATAAACTTCTTCGCCCTTGGCGATCATGGCTTTGGCTTGGGCGGTGACAGCCAAGGTGAGTGATGGGGAAACTTGGGCAATGCGTGATGAGATGCTTTCCATTTGTGCGCGCGGGTGAAGGTTAATCCGCCGTTCAAGGCGGGCAACAGACTTTGCGCAACCCCGGAACGAGCGGGGCGCTTTTGTGGGGCCTCTCCCATGACGTGGCAAGCGAAATGGTGAGCGATTTTCCATGGAATGCACCTGCCATGGGTCGATGATCTAGCCGCGGAAACCATCAGGAAATCGAAGGCTTCGCCCACAGAAATCCCCGAGCCCCACTCGACAAGCGCCCCGCCTGCCTAGCGGCAGCCGATCCCCCATTGGAGGGATTTTCACCGTGAAGTGAACAATCCCAAACCTGCCCGCCGTAGCTTGCGGCCTGATGATGAAGCGTCTATTTTCTGTCCTGATTCTGCTGGGCTGCACCAGTTTTGCCACAGCGCTGAAGCTGCCAGACGGCGGCACCGAACTTTCCGACCCAAGGGCGCTCCAAGGCAGTGGACCAGTGAAAAAAGGCGCGGAATCTTGGCAAATCCGCGTCGCGGAGGCCTCGGACGCGGCTTATTCGGCCCAAGTCTCCAACCCGCTCAAACAGAATGGATTCCAAGCTGGCGATTTTGTCTTGGCGATCATCAAGGCCCGCTCCACCGACTCAAATCGCGGAAATTTGATCGCCAAACTCCAACGCGACTCACCCTACGAGGCAGCTTGTGACGAGACCGCCTTCGACCTCACCCCCGCGTGGACGGAATACCCCGTGCTGTTTCGCTCAGCCATCGCCGCAGATCCCGGAAAAGCCAGCATCGTCCTCTTCGCCGGCCACCTGAAACAAGCGGTGGAAGTCGCTTCAATCCGGGTTCTGCGCTACCCATCCACCACGCCCATCCAGACATTCCCGCGCATCCGCTTCACCTACGAGGGCCGCGAGGACGATGCGCCATGGCGCAAAGCGGCACTCGAACGCATCGAGAAAATCCGGAAAAACGAGCTGTCCCTCACCCTCACCGACGCCTCGGGCAAGCCAATCTCCGGCAAAAATGTGCGGCTCGTCCTCCGCCGCCACGAGTTCGGATTCGGCTCGGCCGTGCCTGCCGCGCGCATCGTCGAGGATTCTCCAAATGGTGAGAAATTTCGCGAAATCGTCGATCGCTTGTTCAGCCGTGTGGTCTTCGAGAACGATCTCAAGGACTTCGGCTGGGCCGCCGAGCTTGCGCCGCACGAAAAAAAGCACAACCTGGACACACTCAGTCAGGCATTCGATTGGCTGGAATCGAAAAATATCGAGGTGCGCGGCCACTATCTCATGCAAGATGCCGTCCCGCCCAATCTCGCCGGGGTGACGGACTCGGAGGCGATCCGCCGCCACTTCATCACACTCACTCACGAGCGCCTCGACTTCGTGAAAAACCGGGTGATCGACTGGGATGTGATTAACCACCCGATCGCCTGGCCCGGCGCGGACATGCTCACCCAGCGCCAAGGATTGGAAAAAATCGACCGCGAGATCCTGACCATCGCACGCCAAAAGTCGAAGCTGCCACTTTACGTCAACGAGGACCAAATTTTCCGCCCCGGCCGCCAATCCGACGAGACTTTCAATTACATCAAGTCCCTCAACGACGAGGGCTTCCGGATCGATGGCCTTGGCAACCAAGCGCACTTCCATGCCAGCAGCCTGCCCTCCCCTGCGGCCATGCTCGAGGTCACCGAGCGCTTCGCTAGCATCGTGCCGCAGCAACAAATCACGGAATTCGACGTCAACACCGAGGACGACGAACAACTCGCCGCCGACTTCACACGCGACATCCTGATCACCGCCTTCAGCCACCCAGCCTACAGCGGATTCCTCCTCTGGGGCTTCTGGGAAGGCAGCCACTGGAAAAAGGAATGCGCCTCTTGGAATCTCGACTGGACCGCCCGCAAACGGGGCGAGGTGCTCGAGGAATGGCTGGGAAAGCGCTGGCGCACCGAAGTCGTGGCCACCACGGACGCCAACGGAACCTTGCAATGGCGGGGATTTCCCGGCTGGTACGAGCTCACCACCCCTGATCAAAGCACGCCGATTCTCGTTCGCTTGAGCTCCAAGGCTCCCGCCGCGCGGATGCCGCTCGCCGAGTGAATGGGGAAAATCAGCGATCTTTCACTCCCCCTTTCTTGAGGCTTTCAAAACCTGCGCCACGGGCTAGACTTGCCGCCCTAGATGACGCACGTCGCCCACTTCATCATCCTCAGCCTCCTCGCCAGCGCCTTCCTGGTGGCGCAGGAGGCTTCTGATTCTCTCCCAACACCGGCCGAGCCATCCTCGATTCCGGACGACGGCGTCCGCGTCTCGGTCCTCGGATACCATGACTTTTCCGAGTCCGCACCCGAGACGGCAATGCGCATCCGCACCTCGAAATTCCGCTCTCAAATGGAAGCCATCCGCCAACTCGGAATCTCAGTGATCCGCATGGAGGACTTCGCAGCTTGGAAAAAGGGCGAGAAATCCATCCCGGAAAAATCCATCGTGCTCACCTTCGACGACGGCTGGAAATCGGTTTACACCGACGCTTTTCCCATCCTCAAGGAATTTGGCTACCCCTACACCCTATTCCTCTACAAAAACTACGTCGATGGCGGGGGCAAGGCGCTCACCACCGCGATGATCGAGGAAATGCGCGCCAACGGTGCCACCATCGGCAGCCACTCGGTCAGCCATCCCTTTCCAATCGCCGTTAAAAACCAACGCAAACAAGGCCCGGAGTCCTACGCCTCCTACCTGCGCAAGGAAATGGGCGGCTCCAAGGAGTTTCTGGAAACGAAGTTCCAAACCCCAGTCACCACCTACGCCTACCCCGGCGGCTTTTTCACCGAGGAAATGCTCCAAATAAGCCCGGAACTCGGCTACCAACTCCTCTTCACCGTGCTCCCCGGCAAGGTCAAGCGCTCGCTCCCGGACGCCACACTCCCACGCTACATCATCCTCGGGAACTACGACAAAATCTTCGAGTTCGCCACCAACTTCCGCGACGCCCAAGCCCCGGCGGACTCGCTCACCGGCGCATCCGCCGCGCTCCCGCAAACCACCCCGCACCCGGTCAACCCTCAAGCAGGTGCCATCATCAATTCCCGCCTCCCGGAAATCTCCGCAGACCTCTCCAAGGTGCCGAACCTAGACCCTTCATCGCTGGTCATGAAAATCGGCGGCTTCGGCGAGGTTCCCGCACTTTTCTCACCCGAAACCTCGAAATTCTCCTGGCAGGTCAACCGCCGCCTCCGCCAAGCGACTTGCCAAGTCTCCATCACTTGGAAAGATACCGCTGGCAATCCTCCGGAACTTCCGCTCCGCTGGACTTTCATGATCGACCGCGACTCGGCGTATCTCCCTGACGGTGAATAATTTCTCAACTCTTCCATCTCCACTCCATGTTCTCCAGCCTCTCTGACAATCTCGATAAAACCTTCCGCAATCTCCGCGGAGTCGGCCGCATCTCGGAAAAAAATATCGCCGACGCTCTCCGCGAAATCCGCATCGCGCTGCTCGAAGCCGACGTGGAATTCGCCGTTGCCAAGGATTTCATCGCCAAGGTGAAGGAGAAGTCGATGGGCGAAAATGTGCTGAAGTCCATCAAGCCCGGTGAACAAATCGTCAAAATT
>JBILPN010000467.1:0-3567 GCA_044373865.1 Luteolibacter sp.
CCATGCAGTGCACTCGAAAATGCCGGGTCCATGGCTCAGGCCAGAATTTGACACCTCCTCGAATGTTGTGGGTCACGTAGTTTTGCTCATATTGGAATTTTCGCGAGACCCTTGCCGAGTCTGCCTGCAAATTCTCCAACATGTAAGAATGCCCGCCAATCGGAAAACGAAACACGGAAGTCTGCGCACTTTTTCCTAGGAGATTCAACCAATTTCGCGCCGTGATCACATCCTCGGGGTGTCCGTAGTCAAAGTAGCAGTCAATGTTGCCGACAATCACCGAATCCAAGTCAATGAACAGGGCGACCCCGGTCAAACCTGACAAATCACGACTCCACAGCGCAACCTTCGGCCACTTTCCCGGGACATCGGCGGGAATTTCACAGCCTAACGGCGGTAGGGGCAAGCAGTTGACTTCCGGACGGATGCCGGTGACGTCGTCGGTAAAGCACGTGAGCTTAAAAATTCCGGTTAGGTTGCGCGCAACCATCGCGTATAGAATGTTCACGTCTTTGGCACCATACGCCGTGCCCCATTTCATGCAAAAAATATGTTTCAAAGCGATCTTATTTGGGCGTTGTGACTGAAGAAATTTAGCTGGGCCTGTCGCAGATTGTAAAGAATAACCCTCAGCGGACTCTAGCGCCCCCCCTTGTCCAAACGAGCAAGCCACGCAAGCCACAAGCGGTCCACATGGCGCTCCGCCTCATTCATGGAACCCAAAATTTTAGCATACTCGCGGCCCCGCGATGGGTAAAAATACCGATACCAGAGCGCCTTCTTCCGAACCTTCACCATCGAGCGCTCTTGGACCGTCCGCTCGCTTGGAGTCACCCCGGAAACCCATTCGTAAAAACGATCAAACAGAAGATCAGACGTGTATCGATAGAGACTCGACTCCCGTGATAACCAAGGTTTTCGCGGTCCGACATGGTGGAAATTCACGGCCGGATCCACGCTGCCTACATTCGCACAGTTTCGTAAAGTGAGAACCTGATTGTTGAGGTCCGGAATTTCTTTCCAGTCGTCATGAAACACCGTATTCAAAAGGGATTGGTCGGCGTAGTGAAATTCGTCAGAGAGAAGCAAGAATTCCCGAATTTTCCGGTGATTTTCCTGACTTCTCCAGCGTTCACAGTTGATGCCGATGATGCCCGCATTGAAATACGGCAAACCCCGTTTTTCGCGAGACAGGTGCTTGCGCGCAAACGAATCTCGCCCCAAAGACACCAAGGGATCGCGAGTCGCCACGACAGCGCATTCCGTGAGATTGGTCCAGAAGGCCTCAATTCCACGCAAGCACAAAACATCGCTATCCATATAAACGAGCTTGGAGGCCTTCAAGAAATGAGGAATCACCAAGCGGGCGTAGGTCAACTGAGAACCACGCCTCATGGGTAGATCGGATGTCATCAATGACGCAGCGGCGATCCGCTCCAAGCTCACTGGAATTTCCCTTTGCTTGCCAATTTTCTGAAGACAGGACTCAAGTCTCTCCCACGATTGAGCAAGCAAACCTCCATCAATCACTGAAACATGGTAGCCAAACTTCCCACTCGCGCTGCCTACTGCGCTTGCCAAAGCCGTGATTAGACCAGGTGCAAATTTCTCGTCCGCCGCAGATACCAGCTGAATGACCTCGTCCATGATGATATTGTTGAATTGACGGGTGTGGATGCAACAGAGTTCGAGAGACCTAACGGATTACCCATTGAATGTAGCGCTCCAGGCCTTTCATCAGTGAAGTGCCCGGGTGGTAGCCGAGAAGCCGACGCGCTTTTGATACATCCGCATAGGTGATAGGCACGTCACCAGGCTGCTCTGGAAGTTGAAGAATGTCGGCTTTTTTCCCAAGAATTTGTTCAATTCCCGAAATTAAATCCGCAAGTGTATTGGCAGCGGATCCACCGAGATTGATGATTTCAAAACGTGTCGCGTCGTAGCGGGCGGCGGCCATGACGCCAGCGACGATGTCTTCCACAAAGGTGTAGTCGCGCGCCGTGGTGCCATCACCATATTGTTCAATCGTTTGTCCATCCATGATCCGCCGCGTGAACTTGGAAATTGCCAAATCCGGGCGCTGGCGAGGGCCATACACGGTGAAAAAACGGAGACAGACGCAGCGAATCCCAAAAAGATGGGAGTAGTTCGAGCAGAGTTGCTCTCCGGCCAGCTTGGTCGCGGCGTAAGGTGAGATGGTCCGCTGAATCAGGTCATCCTCGGCAAATGGAGTCTTTTCGTTGACACCATAGACCGAGGAAGAGGAGGCGAAGATGAAGTGCTTCACGCCAGACTGGCGGCAAGCTTCCAACAGATTTAAAGTCCCATCAATGTTGGTGCTGACATACAAGCGTGGATTCTCAATCGATGGCCGCACTCCCGCACGCGCCGCGAAATGAAACACCGCTTGAAAACGAGTCTCGGCAAACAAAGATTCGACCAAAGCTTGATCTCGCAAATCTCCCTCGACGACGTGAACACGATCTTGGAAACTGGCGATATTCGCGCGTTTGATCGCAGGATCATAGAAATCGTTGAAGTCATCGAGAACCGTGATTTCCGCGCCCTCGGCTAACAATGCTTCACACAGGTGCGAGGCAATGAAACCCGCTCCGCCGGTAACTAGGACTTTTCGCTGCTTGAATTCCATTGAGTGCATTGATCTTTGGCGAAAATGAGCTTAAGCCTTTTTGCCGTAGAGTTGTGGATTGAGCGTGGGGTCATTGTACATTTTAAACTGATAGTAAACCGCGAAGCTTCTACGCCCGGCGGCCACATCTGCGAGCAATTCATCCAAGCACTGGGTGAGATCCCCGCGCTGGCGGACGATGCGTGCCAACTTTTCCGCACAGGTCTCGCGGTGCGCTTCTGATGCATCCTGACGCATCGTTTCCTCACGCATGTGAAATTCCTTGAGCGCTAAAATCGACAAACGGTCGATCATCATCCCGGGCGTTTCAGAATTTCTGGGAACGCCAGTCGCCACGATCGAGAGAGTGGCGACGAGATGTTTGTCCATTTCCTCGATGAAATTGTTGCGCTCTTGGTTGAAGCGGTCGATCGCGCGCTTGGCATGATAGACGCGCTCAAAACCGATGTCGTCGCGGCGCGCAATGTCCTCCTCGTGCCAGAGTTGGAAATTCCGGAGGTGATTTTCCTCGACGAGGAGTTCGAAGCCGCTGCCAGACGCAGCGGGTGCTTCCTCGTGCCAACGGGCAGTCAGGACGGATTGATGGGTGGCTAGCGGATAGGGTTGAGCGGACATCGGCGGTGAAGGCGGCTAAGCTGGCAGGGAAATGGCAGGAGAAGCAAGCCCCGGATGCAAGGGCCGCGCGGAGTGCTCAGGAGGCGTGGCTGAGTGCGAGCAATGCGTCCAAGACGGCTTCCGGCGTCAGATCCGCAAGAACTCCGCCGGGGGCAACGATTGAGCGAGTGCGAGGCAAATCCAGTGGCCATGGCCCAAATCGCAAGGGTGAGGTGGGACCGAAAATTGCCAGCACCGGGTTTTCGACCGCCGCCGACAAGTGCATGGGCCCGCTGTCATTGCCGACGAAAATCGCTTTTTTT
>JBILPN010000468.1:0-3562 GCA_044373865.1 Luteolibacter sp.
TGCGCCGGGAGCGGCGGGGCCGTCGATGATTTCTCCGGCGGCCGCGTTGAGACCGCTGGTGATCGTGGAGCGGCCGAAGTCGAACAGTCGCTGCCAAGTTTTCGAGGACAAAGGCGTGGCCCATGCTTCGAAGGAAACGCTGGTTTTCGAGGAAAGAATTCCGTTGGGGAGGTCGAGGTAGGCGGAAATGGCCGCGGCGTTTTGGTTGCCATTGGTGGTTCCCGGGAGGATCAATGCGCTGCCGTTGAGCGTGGCTCCGTTGCCACGCAGCGTGGCGGTTTCCCCGGCGCTGCGGTCTTCAAAGGTCGAGCCTGGGGCGACGTTTCCTGCCTCGGAGTTGAAGGACCAACGGTGGTTCGGCAGCGGTGCCGGGACCGGTGGCTCTGGCGGACCGCTGCTCGGGTCCGGGCCGGCTTGGTGGCTCGCGAACACCTCGCCTGCGGAAATCGCGCGCTTGTAAATGCGGAACTCGTTGAGCGAGAGGTTGGAGTTGGAATCCCCGGCGTATTGCGAGCGGCCGATCCAGTTGTTGACGTCGGCCAGCGAACGAAGCCGGAAGGGGAGGTCCAGGGTGTTTTGAAGGACGCCGTCGCGATACCATTTTGTCTGGCTGCCGCTCGCTCCAAATGCGCCCGCGCCATCGCTGACGGTCAAGACGTAGTGGTATGCGGTGCCTGCGACGGTGGCGGCCGCCGTGTCTGAGTAAATGACCGCGCCATTGTTGATCTGCCCTTCCAAGCGATGCGTGCCAAGATTGCCGCCGACGTTGAGCGAGAGCACGAGATTATCATAACCCACAAAGGCTCCGGGAGTTCCCGCGCCATCGATGATTTCACCTGCGGCCGCGCCCGGGCTGCTTAGGTTGGTCCGCCCGAAGTCGAAGAGCCGTTGGTAGTTTCTCGACGACAGCGGCGTGGCCCAGGCCTCCAAGGAAATGCTGTCTTGGCCGGAAATGAGGCCGTTGGGCAAATCCAGGTAAGCGGAAATCGTGCTGGCTGGCTGGTTTCCGGTGCTGGTCCCGGGCAGGGTGAGCGATGTGCCGGTGAGGGCGGCGCCATTGCCCCGTAGCGTGGCGACCACTCCGCCCAACGAATCGGCGAAGCTGCGCCCGCTCGCGACCTCGGAGGCGGCGGTCTCAGTGAAGGTCCAGAGGTGGTCTGGCACCGGTGCCGGAACGGGCTCGGGCGGGCTGACGAGGCTGTCCGGGCCTGCGGCGAAGTTTGTCGTGATTTCGACCGGGCTGAGCGCGTGGTCATAGAGGCGGAGCTCGTCGTAGGTCGCGTGGGTGTTGCTATCGGCCGTCCAAAGTGAGCGGCCTAACCAATTATTCACATCCTCCACCGAGGAAAGCCGGAACGCGAGATCGCCGCTGCCGACCCAAGTTCCATTGCGATACCACGTCATGCGCCCGCCGCTGGAACCGTGGATTCCGACGCCGTCTTGGAAGGTGAAAACATAGTGATAGCGCGTGCCGAGGCTGGTCGGGAGCGCGCTGTTGACGGTGACGACGTTCGCGCCGTTGAGGCGGGCTTCCATCCGCTGCTGGTTGAAATTGGTGCCGTTTCCAAAGGTGAGCTCGATGCTGTCTGAGCCGCTGGTGATCCCGGGGGTTTGGCCGGTTTGGTTGACGTCGATGATTTCGCCAGGCGCGCCGCCGCCAAATCCGCTGCCGGTGACGCGGCCGAATTCAAAGATGCGCGCTTGGTTTTTCGCGGAAAGTGGCGTGGCCCAGAGCTCGACGCTCAGGTGGGTTCTCGAGGAAATGAGCCCGTTTGGCAGATCGATGTAGCCGGAAATAAAGCCGCCCGAGCGGTCGCCAGTTGTGCTGCCGGTGATCGTCAAACCCGCGCCGGTGAAGGTCGAGCCGTTGCCGCGGACGGTCGCGGTGGCGGCGGAAATTGAGTCCACCAGACGGGTGCCAGCCGCTGCGCCGCCGGGCGAATTGTTGAACGACCAGCGGTTCGTCAACTCGGCATCAGCGGGCAAACTGGCCACCGCGAGGACGACCGCGACGGCCAAGATGAAGATCCGTAACCAAGTGGATTTGGGTTTTTCCATGAGCTTCCACATTCCCTGCTACCGGAAATCGGGTCAAGTCCCCTTAAATGGGGGGGGGCTGGCGGCTTGCGCTGTCGGCTTGCCAAATCGGCGGCGCTCGCGCAGGCTGCGGCGTGAGACTTTTCCAGGACCAGATTTATCAAAAGGGCGTCAATTTCATCCGCATCGTGCGCTTGGACCGGTATCAGGTCGAATACAAGGCGACGGTGGACAGCCCGAAAGCCGAGGGCCCGGTGGTGGTGGCGGCGAAAAAAGAATTTTGTCGCCTGCTCAAGGGGATGAGCTTGGTGGTGCCTGAAAAACGCGTGGAAGCGGTGAAATCGCCAGACGATGTGGGAGCTGCCAAGCGCGCTGGCGCGTGAGTCGCCGGGCTCGGGCGGATTTTTGAGCACGGATTGGCCGACATCCGGCGGAATTCCACTTGCGAGAGTGGGCGCTGGCGGCAAGCATTCCCGCGTGACCCCTGAACTTGAGGACCTGTTTTCATTTCTCCGTTTTCCAAGTATTTCCACGGATTCTGGCCATGCGGCCGATGTCCGGGCCTGTGCGAATTGGCTGATCAGCAAGTTGGCCGGCATGGGGCTGACGACGGAACTCCATGAAACTCCGCGACATCCGGTGGTGCTCGCGCGGAATGTCCATGTGGCCGGGCGGCGCACGGTGTTGATTTACGGGCATTATGACGTGCAGCCGGTCGATCCGCTGAGCTTGTGGACGAGCGCGCCATTTGCGCCGGAAATCCGCGAGGGGAAAATCTGGGCGCGCGGGGCCACGGACAACAAGGGCCAGATGATGGCGCACGTTCTCGGAGTTGAGAAAACCCTGCGGGAAAATGGCGCTCTGCCCGTGAATTTGATTTTCCTGTTTGAGGGCGAGGAGGAAATCGGCAGCCCGAACCTTGCCGCCTTTTTGCAAGCGCAGCGCGAGGCTTTGCGCTGCGACGTCATCGCCATCTCGGACACGGGCATGGTCGCGCCGGGCGTGCCGACTTTGGGCTACGGCTTGCGCGGCATCGCTTGCTGCGATGTCATTTTGCGCGGTCCCAAGGGGGATCTGCACTCGGGCTTGTTTGGCGGGGCGGTGGCGAATCCGGCGGCGGCTCTGGCGCGCCTCGTCACGAGCATGCACACGCCGGACGGGCGCGTGGCAATCGCTGGGTTTTATGATCAAGTCCGCCCGCTGGAAGCATGGGAGCGGGGAATGTGGGCAAATTTACCAGGGGTCGCAGATGCGGATTTCATGAAGGTGACGGGTTCGCCCGGGCTGTTCGGCGAGCCAGGATATTCTTCTGCCGAGCGGACGTGGGCGCGGCCGACTGCGGAGGTCAATGGCATTGGCGGCGGTTACCAGGGCGAGGGCTCGAAGACGGTTTTGCCCGCGGAGGCTTTCGCCAAACTTTCGTTCCGCCTGGTGCCAGACCAAAGCGCGGCGGACATCATGCAGCGGGTCCAAGCGCACATGGTCGCACATTGCCCGCCGGGCGTGTCGGTCGAGGTGCTCGTCG
>JBILPN010000469.1:0-3555 GCA_044373865.1 Luteolibacter sp.
AGGGCGTGATCGATGGGCAGGGAAAAATTCTTGCTGAAGCCGTCATCGCGCCGATTAAGCCGGGAAATTTTCCTGATGCTGGCGAGGCCAAGCGGCCGGTGCTGATCAATTTTCGAAACTGTCGGGGCATCACGGTGCGCGACGTCACCCTGCGGGAAAGCGCCTGTTGGGTGCAGCTTTACCGTGACTGTGACCGGGTGCTCATCGAGAACATCACCGTTCGCACCATGGCAGCCATTACGAATGACGGGCTCGACATTGATGGTTGCTCGGACGTTCTGGTGCGTGGCTGCGACATCGACTCGGAGGATGATGCGATTTGTTTGAAGTCGAGCCGTAGGCTTTGTGAGAATGTCGTGATTGAAAATTGCCGGATTCGGTCATCCTGCAATGCCCTGAAGTTAGGCACCGCCTCTGCGAAAGGCTTTAAAAACATCACCGTTCGCAATTTAGAAATTTACGACACCTATCTTTCTGGAATTGCGCTGCAAATTGTCGATGGTGGTGTGATGGAAAATATTCACATTTCCAAGGTGAAGATGACCACCACCAACAATCCGATTTTCATCCGTCTCGGGCACCGAAACTCCGGTGGGCCTGTGGGTGCGATCCGGGGTGTGAGCATCAGCGATGTGACTGCCGAGATACCTAAGCGGAGGAAAAGTGAGATGAACAAGTTTCCGAGTTATTGGCGGCATGCCTGCACCACTCTAATCACCGGCTCCATCACGGGTTTGCCTGGCCATCCGGTGCGGGGTGTGACACTCAGAAACATCGCCATCACCTATGGTGGCATTGGAAATGATTCCAAGCCGGACCACATTCTGTTGAAGGATTTGAAACAAGTTCCCGAGTGTGCGCCGAACTATCCGGAGTCCAAGATGTTCGGTGTGTTGCCGGCGTGGGGACTTTATTGCCGACATGTGGACGGCTTATTGTTAGATAATGTCACGCTCAAGGTCAGTGCGAGCGACTATCGGTCCGCAGCGATTTTTGACAAGGTGTGCAATTTAAGAATCAAAGAGTTGAACATTTTGTCTGCGGGAAAAGAGCCGCCGATGGTTTTTAACGATGTGACAAGAGTAACGATCTTAAATAGCAAGGGCCCAGCGGGCAGGGTGAAATGGATCGAGAAGCGTGGGGGAGGGGTCGAGGATCCGCCGCGCTGAGCGAGCGGAACCTGTTTCGAGGTTAGGTGAAATTTTCCACAGGCTTAACGGTCAAGGTAGAAGTGAAGCCCTTATCGCTGGAGCAAGTGGCACAAAGCTGTCACGGAACTGTGCGAATTTGCATCGTTCACGCTTGCCCGGATCATCGCAGAAGCGAGTGGGATTTTGGTGAATGCGCGCGGCGGGGAACGATGGTTCTTTTTCAATGTTCATGCCTCCCTTCGGAAAAGTCTTGTCATCCCAAGAATTCCAGTTATTGACCGCAGCGCGCTGCTTTTCTTGAGGCGGCGAGGGGTCGAAGAAACGGCTCCGCCCTTTTCCGGTCTTCATCGATGAGAGATTGTTTGAGGCTCACCAAACTTCTCATCGACGCCGTCTGCCGCCCATTTGGGCTGAGGCAGGCAATTTAGACACATGACCCCGACTACATTCGAGGCCTTGCCATTGGCAACGCCGCTCCTCCGCGTATTGCGCGAACTTGAATACACCGTCCCATCGCCAGTGCAGGCGCAGGCGATTCCATTGCTGCTGGAAGGCCGCGACCTCTTGGGTTGCGCGCAGACTGGCACTGGCAAGACCGCGAGTTTCGCGCTGCCGATTCTGCACGCCTTGCATGAAAACCCACGGCAAATGCGCCCGAAGTGCTGTCGCACCCTGGTATTGGCTCCCACCCGTGAGTTGGCGGGACAGGTTGGGAAAAGTTTTTCGACCTATGGCGCGCAAGTCCGCTTCAAGCAGACCTTGATTTATGGTGGGGTCGGCCAAAACCCACAGATTTCCGCGATGCGCGGTGGGGTGGATGTCTTGGTTGCGACGCCGGGGCGCTTGTTGGATTTGATCGACCAGCGTTGTGTTGATCTTTCGCAGGTTGAATTTTTCGTCTTGGACGAGGTTGACCGGATGTTGGACATGGGCTTCTTGCGCGACGTCAAGCGGATCGTTTCGCTGCTGCCGGCCAAGCGGCAATCCTTGTTCTTTTCCGCGACGCTCGCTCCGAACATCGTTGATTTGGCGCAGACGATTCTGCAAAACCCGGCGCGTGTCAGCATTGCGCCAGAGACCACCACGGCAGAGCGCATCAACCAGCAGGTCTGCTTTGTGGACCGCGAGAGCAAGCGCCCCTTGTTGGAGCAGCTGCTGCGCGAGCAGGCCGCGGCGGAGGTCGGCAAGTTGACGATTGTTTTCAGTCGGACCAAGCATGGTGCTAACAAATTGGCCAAAAGCTTGTGTGCGGCGGGCTTCCCGGCGGATGCCATCCATGGCAACAAGTCGCAGGCGCAGCGCGAGAAAGCTTTGGAAAAATTCAAAAAAGGTCTGACTCCAGTGTTGGTGGCGACGGATGTTGCGGCGCGTGGTGTGGATGTGAAGGACGTGGGGCTGGTGGTGAATTTCGATTTGCCGAACGAGCCGGAAGCTTACGTGCACCGGATCGGGCGGACGGCGCGTGCCGGTGCGGAAGGCCGTGCCGTGAGTTTGTGCGCGGATGACGAGTTGGAGTATTTGCGCGAGATTGAAAAGATCATCAAAATGCCAATCCCGCGCTGGGATGCGCATGAGTGGCACCTTGAAGCCTTGGCGGATCGGCATTTGCGGATCAAGACCGGTGGCGGTAAAGCGCCGCAATCCCAAGGTGGGCGTCGCCAAGGTGGCGGCGGCAATCGTGGCGGTGGCGGTGGAAATGGCGGCGCGGGCCGCGACTACAGCAATGCCTCGCGACGGAACAATCGGCGTGGCCCAGCCACGGTGCGCTGAGCTGACGGTGGTTTGAAATTTTGCGTCTCGGCGAGGAGGCATGCATTGGCTTGAGCTAGCGAGTGCATGACTTCCGCGCTTGGCGTTCGTTCTCGTTTCTGGACAAAGCCTGAGAAATGCGTCATCGCTTCCTGAGAATGCGATGGATCATGACATGGGTGTGCTTGCTCGCACTGCGGGTGGGCGCTGCGGAATCCGCTTCCAGTCCGGGAGTTTTGGCGCGGGTTTGGCAATCGCAGGATGGCTTGCCAAGCAATGTTGTGCGGTCCTTGGTGCAGGCGGAGGACGGTCACTTGTGGGTGGCGACGGCGGAGGGGATTGCGCGGTTTGATGGGTTTGATTTCCAGTTGATTGAGCCCGGTGGGTTGCTTCAGCGGACGCGATTGGTGTTTTACCGCTTGTTTGCGGGATTTGGTGGGGAGATTCTGGCGGCAACTTATCAGGGCGGCTTGTTCCGGGTGCGGGAAGGGAAATTGCAGCGGATTTTGCCGAATCTGAGGCGGCCGAATCCACCCTTGGTCAGTCAGGTGGTGGCTGGAACGAAGGGGAATTTGCTTTATAAGCGGGGTGAGGAGTTCGGCGAAATCACGCCGGATAACCGTGTGGGGCGGCTTGAGATATCAGAGCCATTCAT
>JBILPN010000470.1:0-3542 GCA_044373865.1 Luteolibacter sp.
TTTTGCTGTTATCAACTGGCTCTCAATTAGCATCAATCTTTTGCTGGTGATCTTCGTGGTCGTCTGCCTGTTGATGACCTTGGTAATCCTCATGCAACGTCCGAAACAAGAGGGATTGGGCGCGGCGTTTGGTGGGGGTGTGACGGACCAGGTGTTCGGCGCGCGGACGACCAATGTGCTCCAGAAGGGCACGGTTTATCTTGCTTCGCTGTTCTTCGTGTTGAGCTTGTTGCTCGCGATTTTGATCGGCCAAAAGAATAAAACCGTCAGCACTCTGACGGCAGCAGACACGGCGGCGAAGGTCGAGGCCGCGAAAGTCGAGGCTCCAGCGGAGCCTGTTGTGGAGAAATCTCTTCTCGATGAACTCCCTGTTGAGGCTCCCGCGACCGAGGCTCCTGCCGCAGACGCAGCACCAGCAGATGCAGCACCAGCAGATGCAGCACCAGCAGATGCAGCGGTCACGCCGACTGAGGCAGCTGCGCCCGCTGCGCCGACGGAAGCAAGCGCTCCCGTCGAAGTGCCGGCGGATGACAAGAAGGAACCTTGATGGGTTCCCATTTGAATTCCTAGCGAATGGAAGATCCGTTACATCCCGTGGTCCCAGTTTGGGCGCGGGATGATTCATTTCCAGCGGCCCCCTCAGGTTGGGGTTGGGTGGATGGCAAGGGCCGGCAGCACGCGTGTGACTCTCTAGCGTCATTGACTGCTGCGATCCGGGATGATCGGGATGGCAGTGTGAGCGTGGTCTGGACTCCGAGCCATGAGCGGATGATTTTGCCCGAAGAGTTGAGCGGAGTGGGCGATGCCTTGCGGACCGCGCGCGAGCGCTGGACGCGGGAGGACTTGGAATCTGCGACGCATAAGCTCAGGTGGTTTGGCCTCTTGTTGCTGGGTTTTGGTGGATACGTGTTTTTCGGCGGGTGGGTTCTTGCGGGGCGTTTGGCGCTGCAGAGTGGGGTGACGGTGGGCTTGGCTGAGCGTGTTGGTTTTGCGTTTCGTGCGGTTTTGGGATCGACGCATGTGGGCTTGGCGATGTTGATGTTTGTGATTTTTGGGTTCATTCCATGGTATCAAGCGCGGAAGCGGCGTGCGGAATTGGGGCGTTGGACCGAGGCGGGAATCTTGGAGGCCGTGCCAGCGATTCGTTTTGAAACGTGGCTGGACTGGCAAAAACCGCCATTGACTCGGGTGTTTTTGGGCGTGGTGGCCTGCGTCGGTTTGGCGCAAATTTTCAGTGAGGTGAGGACGGGTGGCTGGGCTGGCTTGTTCAATGTTTTTCAGATTTGGGGTGGGATAGGCGAGGCTGGTTTGGTGAAGGATCGCTACTTTCAGGGGGAGTGGTGGCGCTTGTTCACCGCGCCATTGCTGCATGGGAATCTGCTGCATTTTTTGATGAATGCGGCGGCCTTGGCATACTTGGGCAAGCGTTTGGAGGTTTTTGCACGGTGGCCGCACCTGCCCTTGGTTTTCCTTTTTTCCGCCTCCGTTGGCGGTGAGGCATCGGCTCGGTTCATCGCCGCGCCGACGGTGGGAGCGTCTGGCGGATTGATGGGATGGCTCGGCTTTTTATTGGTTTTTGAAACTCTACACACCTCGCTCGTCCCTCGCACTGCCCGGCGGCGCTTGATGGCTGGGGTGGCCTTGACCGCTTTGATCGGACTGATCGGGTTTCGCTACATCGACAATGCTGCCCACGCGGGCGGCTTGCTTGCCGGGATGGTTTACGCGGCGATTGTTTTCCCGAAATCGACGTCGGTGGTGCGTCCGCGCTCGACGGCGACGGATCGGGTGGCGGGCTTGGTCGCTTGCGTGGCCTTGCTGGCGGCGGCGGGCTTGGCGATTTTTAAAATCCTCTGGAGCTGAGGCCGAAAGCGTCGGGAAAAGCAAGATATGCGGAGTGGTTCGGGCTCGGTGGGTAGTCGATGGAGTGGGCATGGTGGAGACTGGAGCACATCCAAACCAACTACCTGATGAAACCTGCAATTACCCCATTCGCCTGCCTCGGACTGCTCAGTTCCTTCGCTCTCGCCGGCACCGTTTCGATAGATCCAAGCGCTGCGCCCGTCAGCACCGATGCGTTTTCGAACGCGCGGAGGCCGATCAGCAATCCGACATTGTTCGATCTCGCGTTGCCGACGACCCATCTCCACCCGATTTTCATTCATCACGCGCTGCCAGATCAGATCCGCACCACGGCGGGGGATTTGGCCTTGGGTGGCGATGTGCAGGTGTATGCGCTGCAATTCGAGTTTGCGGTGAATGAGCGCTTGTCGATCGTCGCGACCAAGGATGGTTACGTCGATATCAATCCGGACGCTACGTTATCGAGCGAGTCAGGATTTGCCAATCTCGGGGCTGGATTGAAATATGCGTTTTTGCTCGATTCAGAAGCGGGAGAGGCCGTGAGCGGAACGGTGACCTTTGAGCTGCCAACGGGGAATCGCGATGTTTTCCAAGGCGAGGGTGACGGTGCGGTGAACTTGTTGGTTTCCGGCTTGAAAATGGTGGACGCCTGGCAGTTTGCGGGTGGCGCTGGCGTGGTTTTGCCGTTTTCCGACCAGCAATCGAGCAGTTCGTGGGTGAGCGCGCATGCCAGCTACGATTGGTGTGACTGGTTCATTCCCTTGGTCGAGGTCAACTGGTTCCGTGTGTTGGATGCAGGTGATGGCCGTCCGAGTTTCGGTGCGCACGCTGGTGGTGCCGTGCCGGGGATTGCTGAATTTGAGGGTGGAGATTTCTTCAACCTCGGGGCGTCGCATGCGGAGTCCAACCGAGATTTGGTCACCGCAGCCCTTGGTTTTCGGTCGCGTTTGAACGAGACGGTGGATTTGGGTCTCGCCTATGAAGTTCCACTGACGAACGACGAGGAAAGTTTGATGAAAGAGCGAGTGACGCTCGATTTGATTTGGAAGTTCTAAGCGGAATCGGACTTCGTTGCATGGGCCCGGATGGAAATTTTTCATCTGGGTCTTTGTGGTTTTGTGGGGAGGTGCAAGGTCCGAATCTGAATGAACTCCGGCACAGCTTTGAGGTTGGCATTCGAGGGATCCGCGCCAATAGTCCGCCGTTTTCGTTGATTTCCTCAAATCCACCTTGTCATGTTACGACCGATTTTCACCTCGCTTGTTTTCACCTCGCTTGTTTTCGCCTCCTCGTTGCACGCCGCCACCAAGGTTTATCAAAAATTCGAGGGGGATGGATTTGATGCATGGCAGGTGGAGGGCCTTGGTTTTGGCCTTGCGCCGGTTGCGGGGCGCTTGGATGGGATGTCGGCTCCGTTTACGGCGTATGCGAATGATTCCTTCGCCGTCTCCGGGAACGGCGGGGCTGCGGCGCGTGGGACCTTGACGTCGCCAGAGTTCCAAATTTCCGAACCTTACATCACATTTTTGGTGGCAGGGGGGAGTGATTTGTCGAAGACGGCGGTGCAGTTGGTCATTGATGGCAAGGTCGTCCGCGCTGCGGCAGGCAAAGGCGGGCTGCGTTTCGAGTCGGCCTTGTGGGACGTCATGGAGTTTAAGGGCCAGAAGGCGCGGATCCGC
>JBILPN010000062.1:0-10374 GCA_044373865.1 Luteolibacter sp.
GTAATCGTCGAAACAGTCGTCTGATCCGATCACCGCAAGATTCTCCACCCGTGCCTGTGCGATGAGCATCCGATCGAATGGATCCTTGTGGTGAAACGGTAGATCTTGCACATGCCGACAATGGGCGACGTGCAAAGGTAGAAAGCGCAATCCCTCCTGCAACAGCCCCTCAATCAACGTCTTTTCCCAATCTTTCGGAACTTCCAGATTATCAAATCCACCCCGCGACAACTTCAGCGCGATCTCCCACGGGCTCACGATGGAAAAATACAACTCATCGGCGGCGAGATAGGCATCGGCGGCCTTTTTTGTGAGGCGCTGGGGTGCGTATGTGACCCAGAGCAAGGCATTCGTATCCAGAAGAATTTTCATCGTGGCAAATCGTTCTCGACCGCATCCATGAAGTCCTTTTCGAGCTCCTTGTCCAAATTCGGGTTGAGGGTTAGAAAATCGATCACCTCGTTCGACATGCTGCCTGCCAGGAAACCCAGGCTCCGCTTTGGCTTCTCTGGCCTCTCGATCACCAACCTCACCACCGGCTTGTCGCGCCTCGCGATCACCACCTCTTCGCCCCGCTCCACCGCAGCGATCAGCCGTGAAAGATGCGTCTTCGCCTCATGAATCGTCACTTGCATACCCAAAAGCTAGTCAATATGACTAACCTTGTCAAATCCCCTCTGACCCCTGACCCCACCCATGCCCATCTTCGAACGCCCGCCTCTAGACACGCTCGCGCCCGCCAAGGAAATTACGGGAAAATTACAGGAGACAGAAATAATCAAATTTCGAAATCCGAATGGCGAATGGCGAATGTGGAGATCGACATCAAATCTTCAGCCCCAACGGGGCGAAGTACCTCAACCCAGGGCATCGCCCTGGGTCAGGATCACACATAATATTTAGCCCTGAAGGGGCGAGCGATTTTGCGGCGGCCAATTCACCCGTTAGTGCGCCCCTACAGGGCTGGGAATCACGGGGGAATCTCTTCCTAGGGCGCTGCCCTAGGCTGGCATGGGCCGGGCCCGTGGCCCTGAAGAGTCGGAACCCTGAAGGGCATGCGCGTAAGGAGAATGATGAAATCCGAACTGATCATTTCTGTCTCCTGTAATTTACGCGCTATCGTCGAGCACCTCTTTCAAAGCGACGCCACAACACATGCTCACATAATGCCGCAAGCAAAAAACTGATCATTTCTGTCTCTCGTTATTTTACTGTCTCTCGTTATTTTATTTTTTGCGCTGATTTCCCCACCCGCGTGGGGATGGCCCGTGCCGCTATCGCGGGGGATGCAGGGGGGGCGCGATTTCCCCACCCGCGAAAATTATAGGAGACACAAAGGGTCAAAAGTTGATTTGCGGTTCGTTGTGGGTGGGGAATTTGGCGGTGGGTCTGGTGGGTCTTGCATCTGGGAGGCTGAGGGCTTAGGGAAGGGGCGGGATGTCGGGAAATGTGATGAAAATTCAGCGGAGGTCGTCGTGGTCGCGGACCTTGGTGCGCGCCGCGTTGATCTGCATTGGTTCCGTGGCGATTTTGCTGCCGGCTTGGTTGCCGAACACGCCATCGATTCCGATTGAGCGTGGAACGGTTGAGTTGTTGCAGGCTTTTTTGTTGGCGGCGGCGGCGGCGGTGATTTTAGGAGCCTCCTCGCATGCGGGGGTGAATCGGCCGGTTTGCCGGGTGCTGGCGTTGGGGTTGGTGGCGGCGTTTGTGGGGGAGATTGAGGATTTCGTGTCTGAGATTCTTGGGCGGAATTTTCCGGAAGCGTGGGTGATTGGGGGGATTTTAGTGGTGGCCTTGATTACGATTTTCCGGCATCGGCGGGTGATTTTGCGATTTACGGCCACGCTTGGGAACCATGCGGGATCCGGGATGCTGGGTGCGGCCTTGCTGATTATTTATGTTTTCAACCGAGTGGTTGGCAGTCGGAAGTTTTGGCAGGCGTCGTTAGGAGATGCGTTTTCGCCGGAGATTCCGCGGATTTGTAAGAGCTACTTGGAGTTGCTGGCATGTTACTTGATTTTCATTGGGATTCTCGGGCTGTCGATCACCTTGGCCCGGCGCCCTGAAGCGCCATAAAATTTGTTCGATTTGTAAAAACGCCATGTTTCACATTGTCCTTTTTGAGCCTGAGATTCCGCACAACGCAGGGGCGGCGGGTCGTTTGGCCTTGGCGACGGGTGCGACCTTGCACTTGGTTGAGCCGTTGGGTTTTTCCCTTGAAGATAAGCATGTTCGGCGTACGGGGCTGGATTATTGGCAGGAGGTGAAGCTGCGGGTTTGGCCGTCGTTTGCTGAGTTGCGTGCGGCGGCGGGTGAGGGTGCGCGGTTTTGGTATTTGAGCACCAAGGCGAGCGCGTCGCCGTGGCAGGCGGAGTTCCGGGAGGGAGATTACTTGGTTTTCGGTCCGGAGACGCGTGGGCTGCCGGAAGAAATCGTGCGGAGCGCGGGGAGCCAGGGTTTGCGGATTCCGATGGAGCCGGGTGGCACGCGGAGTTTGAATCTCTCGACGGCGGTCGCGATCGTTCTTTACGAGGCGGTCCGGCAGCAAAACCCGGCGTGGTGAATTTTTCCTAGCTTGGGAGGTTTTTGAGGATTGCCGGATATTCTTGATTTGCTTAGCTTTTCCCGAGGAGGTGGTTGGGAGAATGATTCTCCGGCTCCTTCGTAGGTTTATCCATTCCGCAGCACGTGCCGAAATCTTTGAAAATCCTCATCGCCTGTGGTGGCACAGGCGGCCATTTGTTCCCTGGGATCGCCGTGGCTGAGGCCATGCGTGCGCGTGGTCACGAGGTGATGTTGCTGATTTCCGAGAAGAAGGTGGATGCGGAGGCGTCTGCGAAATACTCGCATCTCCGGTTTGAGACGATGCCAGCGGTGGCGAAGCCGGCGACCTTATCGCCGCGGATGTTGCCATTTTTGTGGAAACTTTGGGGTTCGGTTGCGCGGTGCAAGAAGGTGATTCGCGACTTCCGGGCGGATGCGGTGCTGGGGATGGGAGGCTTCACCTCGTTGCCGCCGGTTTATGCGGGGCATCGTTTGGGATTGAAGACCTTCATTCATGATTCCAATGCGCGCCCGGGGCGAGCGAATGTGCTGACGAGTCGGTTTTGCACGCGAGTTTTTTTAGGCTTGGGTGCGGCGAGGTCGTATTTTCCGGGGCGGGAGACCGTGCTTACCGGGACGCCAGTCCGGCCGGAGATTGCCGAGTTGCCGACGCGTGAAGCGGCGGCGGCGCTGCTTGGGCTGGATCCGGCGCTGCCGACCTTGTTGGTGACGGGTGGCAGCCAAGGCGCGCGCCGTTTGAACGAGCTCAGTGCAGAGGCGGCCGCTGTCCTACCGCCGAACACCCAGGTGCTCCATATTGCAGGAGCGCTTGATTTCCAGCGTGTTTCAGAAATTTCGAAGGGTCGCCAGCATTACAAAGTGCTGGGTTTTTGCGATCAAATGCCGGCAGCCTATGCCGTGGCAGATTTGGTGATTGCGCGTTCTGGAGCCTCCAGCCTCACGGAAATCGCGAGTGCGGGACACCCCTCCATTCTTGTACCGTATCCGTATGCTGCGGACGATCACCAGACGCGGAATGCCGAGGTGTTTTCCGAGCTGGGTGCGGCGGTGCTCGTCCAAGAAGCGGCCTTGGATGCGGAAAAGCTCGCCGACCTCGCAATTTCCATTCTGCAAGACTTGCCAACTTACAAGCGCATGGCAAAAGCCGCGCGCGCGCTCGCAGTTCCAGATGCTGCCGAGCAAATTTGCGCCGCCATTGAAGCCACCCTTTCTCCATCATGACCGATCTCAGCCAGCGCCTTACCGACCGGAGCCAACCGCTCCACATTCATCTCATTGGCGTAGCCGGTTCCGGCATGAGCGGCCTTGCGCTTTTGTTGATGGGCATGGGTCACAAAGTCAGCGGCTCGGACAAGGTGACCACGGCTGAAACGGAGCGGATGCAGGGGATCGGGCTGAATTTCTCCTCACCCCCGAATGCTGCGGGCGTCAAAGGGGCGGACATGGTGGTTTATTCCTCGGCGATCAAGCCGGCGAATCCCGCCTATGCGGCGGCGAAAAAGGCGAAGATTCCGTTGTTTCGGCGTGCTGAGTGCCTTGCGGCGATTTTGCACACGCGCAAGGGGATCATCATTTCCGGGACGCATGGCAAGACGACGTGTTCCTCTATGACCGCGCATGTTTTGCGAGAGGCCGGGCAGAAGCCGAGCCACTACGTCGGTGCGGAAATTCCGATTTTAGGAGCCAATGCCAAGTGGTCGGAAGACGGCGAGCACATGGTGGCCGAGGGCGACGAGAGCGACGGCACGCTCGCGCTTTATCGTCCCGAGCATGCCGTGATTCTCAACGTCGAGGCCGAGCATTTGGACTTCTACCGAGACCTTGATCACATCCGCGAAGTGTTCACCCAGCTTGCGGACCAGACCGCGGGAAAAATCGTCTATTGCGCGGAAGATCCGGTGGCCACCGAGATTTGTGGCAGTCGTGAGAATGCGATTTCCTACGGTTGGGAAGAGGCCGACTACACCGCCACCGACGTGCGTGATCTCAAGGGTTCCTCGGCATTTACCGTGACGCGCAAGGGCGACGTGCTCGGCGACATCGAGCTCGGCATTCCTGGTAACCACAACATTCTCAATGCCTTAGCCGCCATTGCGCTGGCGGATAGCTGCGGTGCGGACTTCACCCATGTGGCACGTGCCTTGGCGACCTTTGCCGGGGCCAAGCGGCGCTTTGAAACCAAGTATCTATCCGCAAACTACCGGATTGTTGATGATTACGGCCACCACCCGACGGAGCTGGCCGCGACGCTGCAGACCGCTCGCACCCTCAAGCCCAAGCGCTTGATTGTCCTGTTTCAGCCGCATCGTTACACGCGGACCAAGGCCTTGGCGGATGATTTTGGGAAAGTTTTGCAAGCGGCGGACATGGTTTTCATCACCGATGTTTATGCCGCCTCCGAGAAGCCGCTCAAAGGGATTTCCGGCGAGACCTTGGTGGATGCCATGAAATTGCACGGCGACATTCCAGCGACCTCGGTCCCGGATTTGGCGACGGCACACCATGCCGTTGGTCACGCGCTTCAGCCGGGCGATTTGCTCATCACCCTAGGGGCGGGCAATGTCCATGAAGCGGGAGCGCGGATCGCGGCCGACCTCAAGATCCTTGAGGAAATGCGCGGCTTGATGCCGGCGGGGGAAATCGACGGGAAGCTTTACGAGCCCATGAACCGTCACACCACCCTGTTGGTGGGCGGATCGGCGCAGTATTGGATCGAGCCCCACAGTTTTTACGGATTTGCCTTCTTGGTGGACTACTGCCGGGAGCGCGGGATTCCGGTGCGAGTTGTGGGCCGGGGTTCCAATTTGCTGGTGCGCGACGGCGGCATCCGGGGAGCTGTGATTCACCCGACCGGCGGAGTTTTCTCTGAGGTGAGCGTCGGCACCCGTGGTGAAATCACCGCGGGCGCGGGAGTCCGTTTGAAGAAGCTCGCCAGCATTGCGGGTGGCAGTGGGATTGGTGGCTTCGAGTGGATGGAGGGCATTCCGGGCAACGTCGGCGGTGCGCTGCGCATGAATGCCGGGGCCATGGGCGTGGAAACTTTCGATCAAGTGGTCCGAGTGACATTTTTGGATGAGGACGGCGTCATCCGCACTCGCGAGCGGGCGGAAATCGTCGCGCAATATCGGAATGTCGCCGAGTTGCGGCGGAATTTCGCGCTGCAAGCGGTTTTCAAGGGCAAGCCCGACAATGCGGCAAACATCAAAGAGCGCTGGGACGCCTCGCGGGAAAAGCGCAAGACGAGCCAGCCAGTGGCCGCCTCGGCAGGCTGCACCTTCCGCAATCCAGAATACATTGCGGCCGGGCGTTTGATCGACTCGATGGGCCTCAAAGGCACCACCTGTGGCCATGCCGCCGTCTCGGAAGTCCATGGAAACTTCGTCATCAACCAAGGAGGAGCCTCCGCCTTGGAGATCCTCACCCTCATCGAGTTCGTCCAAGAAAAAGCGCGTGACGAGCGGCGCGTTGAGTTGGAGACGGAAATCAAAATTCTCGGTGACGACGAGCCGTCCTTTTAATCCCTGAAAATCTAAGAACCATGCTGACAGGAAAGAAAATTGCCGTGTTGATGGGAGGTCCCGGTTCGGAGCGTGCGGTCTCGCTTGCCTCCGGGCGTGCGGTGCGGCAGGCCTTGCACAGTTTGGGCTTGGATGCGGTGGAGGTGGATGTGACGGGCCATGAGGTTGCGCTGCCAGCCGGCACGGATTTGGCCTTCAACGTGATTCACGGGACCTTCGGCGAGGATGGCCAATTGCAGGAAATTCTCGAAAATCTCGGAGTCCCCTACACCGGCGCTGGTGCAGCGAGCAGCAAGCTCGCCATCCATAAATCCCTGGCAAAGCAGCAATTCCTTGCTGCGGGAGTGCCCACCGCGCGCTCCGAGACGCTGGAGCTCAGCCCCGGCGTGGTTCCGGTTCTCAGCATTTCAGCCCCGCTCGTCATCAAGCCGCCGCTTGAAGGGTCCAGCGTCGGCATTCAAATTGTCAAAACCCAGGATGAAGTTCCCGCCGCCATGCTCAAAGCTGCGGAAAAATACCGCGAGGTGCTCATCGAGGAATTCATCGAAGGCAAGGAGCTCACCGTGGCCATTCTTAACGGAGTGCCGCTGCCGATCGTCCAGATCACCCCGCCGGACGGGGTGTATGACATGGCCAGCAAGTATCCATGGTTGAGCGGCGCGAAGGGCAGCCAATACCAATGCCCGGCGGATCTCGACTTGGAAACCACCATGGTCGTGCAAGCCGCCGCGCTCGCCGCCCACCGCTCGCTGGGAGTGGAAATTTACTCGCGCGTCGATGTGTTGCTTGATGCGCAGAACCGCCCCTTCGTCCTTGAGGCGAATACGATTCCGGGCATGACTGAGACCAGTCTGCTGCCCATGGCCGCTGCGGCCGTCGGCATTTCCTTCCCCGCGCTGTGCGAGAAAATCGCCAGCCTTTCGCTCGAACTCCGCTCTTAAAATGATCCGACAGAAGCGCCAAACCACCAAGCCACGCCGCCACCAAGCGCCACCGCGCGTTTTGGAAGTCCGTGTGTTTTCGCCACGCATCGCCTGGTTCGGCCTTCTGCGCATTCTCGGGAAATGCACGAAAATCGCCTGCGTTCTCGCGGTGGTCACCGGCATCGGCTGGGGTGTTTGGCAGGGCGTCCAGCGTGCATTTTATGAAAATCCGGATTTCCGCCTGCAAATGATCGACCTCAACCCGAACTCGGTCATTGACGAGGTGGGTGTGGCCGAGGTGGCCGGGATCGACCTCACCGCCAGTTTATTTGAAATCGACGTGGCGGCCGTGGCGGCGAAGTTGAAGGCGCAGCCAGCGATCGCCGATGCGCATGCGGAGCGTCACCTGCCGGGGAAATTGGTGGTTCGAGTGACGGCCCGCCAGCCGCGCGCGTGGATTTCCCATCCGGATTCAGGGCTTCCGAGCGGGCGCCAAGCGGGTGGCATGTTGGTGGATGCCCATGGGGTGGCCTATCCATGCCCGGACTTGCAGGTGAGTTCCGCTGCGGGCTTGCCGATGATCCGGCTGTCAGCCTCCGCGGCCGAGCCGCTGCTTCCGGGCGCGGTGGTTTGCCACCCAGAGCTCCGCCACTGCATGCGCTTGTTGGACTCCGCGAGCACGGCGGACTCGCACTCGATTGCTTGGATCGAGTCGATCGAGCAGGTAAATTCCTGGTCCCTCCGCATCGTCACGCGCGATGGCACGGCCGCCACCTTCGGCCTTGGCGATCATGTCCGGCAGATTCAAAGCCTCCGCGCCGCCATGGATCACGCCGGTCAGAAAGGCTATGTCATCCAGACGATCAATTTGATTCCCAAGCAAAACATCCCCATCACCCTGCGTGACGACTCCCCTGCCCCACCGCGTGCCGTTCCGGTCTCCGAGCCGGCCACCGCAGGGCTGGCAGACGATCGCAGCGCCCGTGAAATGAACACGTCCACCCCTCGCAACTGACTCGCTTTCGCAACAATCACCCCATGGCACGCCGCACGAAAATTCACGTTGGACTCGAAATTGGCACCAGCAAAACCTGCATGGTCGTCGGGGAGGTGAAGGCGGACAGCGCCGTCAAGATCCTCGGCATCGGCGTCACGAAAACCGCGGGTGTCCGCCGTGGGGAAATTTACGATTTCCCACAAGTCCGCGCCTGCATCAAAGACGCGCTCGCCAAGGCGGAGGACGCCAGCGATGTGGAGATCGGCAGCGTGCTGCTCTCCGTCACGGGCGCACACATCCAAGGGGTGAACAGCAGCGGCACCTACCGCCTGCCCGATGGCGAGCCGACGGTCACGCTCGACCACATTGAGGAAGCCAGCAAAATCGCGCGCGAGGTCCACATCCCCCAAGACCATTTTTACATTCACCCGATCATCCGGGGGTTCCGGCTGGATGGTTTGGAGCACTCGACTCGCCCACTCGGCTTGTTTGGCAAGACGGTCGAGGCGGATTTCCACATGATTCACGGCATTGGTTCCCGTCTGCAAAACAGCATCAAGATGGTCCGCGAGATCCCCTTGGACGTGGATGCCATCGTCTTCGCGCCGATTGCCACGGCGCAAATGGCGCTCGACCGCGAGCAGCGCCAGCGTGGCGCGCTGATCATCGACATCGGCGGCGGCACCACGGAATACGCCTTGTATTTGGACGGCTCCATCGCGGCCTCTGGGTGCATCCCAGTCGGTGGTGACCACGTGACCAATGACATCCACCTCGTCACCGGCCTGCCCTTTTCCAAGGCCGAGCTCATGAAAATCAAGGAGGGCAACGCCTCTGCCAACCCGGTGCACTCCGTCGGCACGGCCAAGCTCAACGACGACCGCGGTTTTGCGGAAGTGGAGGTCAGTCGCAGCATTCTCAACGAAGTCATTCGCCAGCGTTTGGAGGAAACCTTGCGGCTCGTGCATCAACGTTTGCCGCATGGCTCCGTTGAGGCGATTGGCTCGGGCGTGTTTCTCACGGGGGGTAGCAGCCTCATGCGCGGTTTCGACGAGCTCGCCTACGACGTTTTCAAGCGAGACATTTACCGCCCCGAAGCGCCGGAAATCAGCGGCGCGCAAGCGAGTTTCAAAGACCCGCACTACGCCACCGCCATCGGTCTCATCCGCTACGCGCAGATTTTAGAGACCGAGAGCAACAACTCGCCCGGCATTTTCGGGCGGATTGGCCGCATGTTCTGGCCCTTTGGCAAGTGATCCCCTGAGCCCCGACCCTTTTCACCAAGCACTTCACTCATCATGATTCCTTATTCCAGCGACCTTCAGCAGCAGACGACTCCCATTTCGGCCGTAAAAATCATCGGCCTTGGCGGTGCCGGCACCAACATGTTGGAGCGCATCGCCTTGGATGGCATGGAAGGCACACAGTTGCTCGCGCTCAACACGGACGTCCGCACCTTGGCCTCTTGCCTTGCACAAACGAAGATCCAGCTGGGGGCGAACCTCACCAAAGGGCTAGGCTCTGGCGGGGATCCCGAGCTTGGCCGGCAGTCGGTCTTGGAGGCGGAGGATGAGATTCGCGCGGCGATCAAGGGGCAAAGCATCGTTTTCCTGTGCACGGGCTTGGGGGGTGGCACCGGTTCTGGAGCGGCACCGCTGGTCACGCGCATCGCGCGGGAAGAGGGCGCGTTCGTGGTGGTTTTCGCCTCCATGCCCTTCGCCTTCGAGGGGCGGCGGCGGCGTGAGCAAGCGGAAACCTCGCTCAACGAGCTTGCGGTTCTCTCGAATGCCTTGGTCACCTTTGACAACAACCGCATGGGCGAGCTGGTCTTGGCCAAGCAAGGGATTCACGAAGCCTTCGCCGCCGCGGATTTGATGATTTGCGAGTCGATCAAGGCGGTCATCCGCCTGGTCGTCCGCCCGGGCTTGATCAATGTTGGCTTGGACGACTTGATGAGCGCGCTCCGGACGAACCGCTCGCGCTGCTTGTTTGGTTCCGGCCTCGCCAGTGGCAAAGACCGTGCCAGCGCAGCTCTCAAAAACGCCCTTGCCAGCCCGCTGCTCGACCAAGGCGCGCTTCTCAAGGACGCGCAAACCGTGCTCGTCCACCTCTCCGGCGGCGAGGATCTCACCTTGTTCGAAATCGAGCTGTTGATGCAGCGCTTGCAGAAATTTGTCCCGGAAAACTCGCATGTCCTCTTTGGTGCGGCGATTGATCCGGCCATGGGCGACTCGCTCTCGGTCACGCTCATCAGCGCCCTGCCGGAGGATTCGCTCGCTGCGACGCCGCAAAACGCCGTGAAAAAAGCCAACCAAGACGCGCTTGCGATCGATCCCAGCCAAGGCTTCACCCTCGCGCCCCCAGAAATCGC
>JBILPN010000472.1:0-3524 GCA_044373865.1 Luteolibacter sp.
CGATCATCGACGTCTTGGTGGAAGAGGGCTTCGAGTGGTCGATCGTTGCCAGCCATCACTTGAGTCGGACTTGTCCGACCTATCTGAGTCAGGGGACGATCTCAAACAATCGCGGAATCTATTCGAGCTTGCCAAACAAAGCTGATCTTCTCGGTCCGTCACCAACGACCGGTTGGTGGTATGGCGAGCCGAATCCGGGAAATGCAGCTTGGAACGTTTCGCCTTTTGCCTATCAGCTTCACCGTGCAACCTATGTAAATCCCCAGACAGGGGTGGAGTCTTCGCTGCTGTTGGTGCCATCCGATGATGTGTTGTCATATCGTTTTGGCTATGCCAGTGAGGGGATAGGAAAGATCCAACAAAGCATTGCGCCGTTTGCAAATGATCCAAGTCGTCCGGTGATTGTGATGCCATCCACGGACGGAGACAATGCATGGGGTGGGGGATCCTCGTCGTGGTTTGAGGCAACTCCGGATTATTTCAATGCGGCGAGTGCGGCAGGATATCAGCCGACGGCCGTTCAGGATTTTGTCAATCAGCACGGAGCGGCGGCCGGGGTGGTGCATATTGAAGATGGAGCATGGATTTTCCCGGAGTCATGTTATGGCTCGGCGAACTTCCTCAAGTGGATCGAGCCGCCCCTTGCCGCGACTGCGGCCACGCGCTATGCGGGGACCATGGCAGACTTGGAAACTCCGGGTTTCGCGCTAAAGTTTTGGGCCTGGGCACCGGTGATCACCGGGGCGAACTGGTGTGAGACAGCGGAGCAAATTTTGCGTGACGAGGGAGGCGATGTGCAGACCTACAAGATCCAAGCGCCGTATGACTGGGATGGGACGAACACCAATCCGAATGATGTTGAGTTAGCATGGCATATCTATCTTCACGGACTTGATTCCGGGTTCAATTACTATGGCGGGCTTGGCAATGATGATGAGGTTAAGGCGGCTTTAGCAACCACGCGGGCGATTGAAAAATTGCAACCGTTCATGACTGCCGCGCGCAAAAGCAAAGATCGCACCGCGCCATCTTTGCTCAAGCCACAGCGCTACCCCTACAATCCCGGGACCTATAACTTTGGTTGGTTTAACCGCAACCCACCGGTCGATAACAGTTATTTGAAAAAAATGCCCTCCGAGTTCTATGTTTGGACCCATGCCTACGATGTTTCAGGTGTGGCAGAAGTCACTTTGAAAGTTCGGATGGATCAGGATGGAGTGAATTCCATGGCGAATCATCAGAACGAGACCTTTGCCGGTGGTTCTGAAACGGGTGAATGGGTGTCGATTCCAATGACCAAGCGGATTTTGCCGAACACACGAGAGTCGCTTAACGCGGCAGCGAATAACGGTCAAATCAACTACTTCATCACGCCGCCTGAGCTGGCCGATTACTACTTCGCCAAAGTGAGCCAGGAGAATCTACCGAATTTCAGGGGGAAGCTGATTGATTATTACATCGAGGCAAAAGATGCGTTGGACAATATTCAGCGATCCGACATCCAGCATGTATTTGTTGAGGATGATCAGACTGGAGGGCAAGTGCTGCTTGCGCCGTCGGGGGTGGAGGCGTCTGCGGTGAATGCAACCACGCTCGCACTGACTTGGCAAGCTGTGGCAGGGGCAAGTGAGTATCGCATCTATCGCGATGGGATCCTCCGTGGCACCACCGTAAATTTGGATTGGTTGGACCTTCAGTTAGCGCCGTCCACCCGCTATTCTTATGTGGTGCGTGCTCTAAGCCCAAGTGGAGAATCGCCTGATTCTTTGGTGGTGCAGGCCACGACCTTGCCGCCGCTTGGTGGTGGGGAGGGCGTGCCGTTCACGATGGATGGAACGGTGGATTTCGCAGGCTATCGAATTTCGAATCCCGGGATGACTCTGCATGCCGCGTTGCGGGGAAATACCTTGTATGTCGCCACTTGGGCACCAGGGGATTTCGGCAATGATCATTTTATCATGGTGGGTGCGGAATCGCTTGCCGCGCCCGCAACCCCTGCACCGTGGGGCAAAGCAGGATTTACCGCGCTGCCAAGTGACTCACCATTTTTAGCTGCGGAAAGCAGCAACTCATACATCGGCTGGTTCAATATCAATTCTGCCGGGTTTGCGAGCGCACGTGCGGCTGGCGGGCAGATGGAAGGAACGGTTGACCTCGCGCAAGTGTTCGGTGAAGTTCCGGCGAATTTGCATCTATCAAGTCTTGCCTATCAAACTGCGGATGGTGGATTGCTCGGATCTCAGGCCCCTGCTGGAAATGGCGATGGAAATCTGGATGCAGCGGAATTGCTTCGAATCCCAGTCGAAAGCCTGCGGGATGAGGATGCCAATGGGATTTATGACCGCTTGGAATCCGGCGCTGGCTTCGCGATCAAACAAGTGGTGAGAGAGGGTAGGCAATTCACAATCACATGGAATTGCTTCCCGGGCCGCAGCTATCAAATTCAAAGCTCTAGCAATCTGCTGACGGAATCATGGGTGGATGTTCCGGATGCACAAGTGACAGCAGGCGAGCTTGAGTTGGAATCAAGCCATCAAATCACGCTTGGTCCTGCGGAATCCGCCCGATTTTTCCGAGTGGTTTTGCTGCCACAATGATTTCATTCCTGCTATTTTTACCTCAATTTCACTGATCACGTTCATGTCATTAAAATTCCTCACATCGATTTTCGCATATTTTCCCCTGCTGGTCTCCGGTGAGGTGATTCTTCAGTATTTTGAGGCAGATTGGGACGAGATCAATCGGCGGACGCCGGAGATCGCGGAGATTGGATACGATGCGGTGTGGATTCCTTCGCCTTGTAAATCGCCCGTGGCTGGGACGAACAAGTGGGCAAATGTTGGATATTCGCTCTATGATCGGTTTGATCTGGGGGATATACCGCAACGTGGGACGGTAGAGACTCGCTATGGAAATCGCGGGCAACTGCGGCACATGGTCGATCATTTGCATCAATCTGATTTGAAAGTCTATCCAGATGTCGTTTTCAATCACAATGGCAATGGCCCGAACTTCTTGGAGTATCCTGGAATGAAACCCAACGATTTTCATGTCTGGTTGGATGCATCTCAACCGGGTGGTTGGAGGCGAGCTCCGCGCATGTCGAACTATGATGATGTGAGCAATGGAGGTGGAGGCACCTTCAAGGAGGAGTTGGTTTCGCTCATTGATCTTGTGACAGAACCGGACGGTCGCTTCACCAACAATTCTCCATATTCACCAGAGCCCGCGCCTTTTGTGCGGCACCCGGGAGATTATGAGAAGTATCCGTTCCATGCGGTGGGTAGCACACTCCCAAATGAGAATGTGCGGCAAATGCTTAACCGCTGGGTGCATTGGCTGGGAAATGCCATGGATTATGACGGATTCCGCTTGGATGCGGGGAAGCATGTGGTGCGTGAATTCTACGGCGGCCCGGGTGAAACTGGAACCTTTCTGCATGAAGCGCAGTGGAACTACGATGTCCGTCGCGGAAATACCTACAATGCCAATGTGCCAGATCTTTATTTGAACGAGGTGCGGCG